>NZ_JAQYWZ010000894.1:0-1750 GCF_036290945.1 Streptomyces sp. BE303 | reverse complement strand
GATGATGCCCGCGACACCGGCCGCCGCCTGCGTGTGACCGAGGTTCGACTTCACCGACCCCAGCCACAGCGGAACGCCGTGACGACCCTGACCGTAGGTGGCGAGGAGCGCCTGGGCCTCGATCGGGTCACCGAGCGAGGTGCCCGTCCCGTGCGCCTCCACCGCGTCCACATCCTGCGCCGTCAGACCCGCCGACTCCAGCGCCTGGCGGATCACCCGCTGCTGCGACGGACCGTTCGGCGCGGTCAGACCGTTCGACGCACCGTCCTGGTTCACCGCACTGCCCCGCACCACCGCGAGAACCGGGTGACCCAGACGCTCGGCATCGGCCAGCCGCTCCACCAGCAGCATGCCGACACCCTCACCCCACCCGGTGCCGTCCGCACCCTCGGCGAACGACTTGCACCGGCCGTCGGCCGCGAGGCCCCGCTGCCGCGAGAACCCGACAAAGGTGTTCGGCGTCGCCATCACGGTGACACCACCCGCCAGCGCCGCGTCACACTCCCCACTGCGCAACGCCTGCACCGCGAGGTGCAGAGCGACCAACGAGGACGAGCACGCCGTGTCGACCGTGACCGCCGGACCCTCCAGACCGAAGGTGTACGACACCCGGCCCGACGCGACACTGCCGGAGCTGCCCGTGCTGAGGAAACCCTCCACACCGGGCGGCACCTCGGCGGTCTGCGAACCGTAGTCGTGGTACATGACACCGGCGAACACCCCGGTCCGCGAACCGCGCAGCCCCAACGGGTCGATCCCCGCCCGCTCGAACGCCTCCCACGACGCCTCCAGCAGCAGGCGCTGCTGCGGGTCCATCGCCAGCGCCTCACGCGGCGAGATCCCGAACAGCCCCGGATCGAAGTCCCCCGCGCCGTAGAGGAATCCACCTTCACGCGTGTACGAGGTACCGGGGTGATCCGGGTCGGGGTGGTACAGGTTCTCCACGTCCCAGCCACGGTCCTCGGGGAAGAACCCGATCCCGTCCCGCCCGGACGCCACCAGCTCCCACAGGTCCTCCGGCGACGCGACGCCCCCGGGGAACCGGCACGCCATCCCCACGATCGCGATCGGCTCGTCGTCCACCCGGACGCGCCGGGCAGGCGTGGCGGCCGGGCCGTGCTCGTCGGACATCCGCTCGTCGAGGGACGCGGCCAGCAGGGTGGCGTTCGGGTAGTCGAAGACCAGCGTGGACGGTAGCCGCAGCCCGGTCACCGCGTTCAGCCGGTTGCGCAGTTCGACCGCGGTGAGCGAGTCGAATCCCAGCTCGCTGAAGGCCCGCTCGGGGTCCAGGTGGTCGGACGACGCGTACCCGAGCACGGCGGCGACCTGGCCACCGACCAGGGCGAGCAGTGCCCGGGACCGCTCGTGCCCGGGAAGCGCGGACAGCCGTCGGGCCAGCGGGCTGCCGGCCGGGGCGACCACGGCACGGCCGGGCACGAGGCCGGCCAGCAGCGGCGGCACGGCCTCTGCGGCACGGAGTACCGCGGTGTCGACCGCGAGCGCAGCGACCAGCGGCCGTCCACCGGAAAGCGCCGCGTCGAAGGCCGCGAGCCCCTGCTCGGCGGTCAGCGGCAGGACACCACCACGCCGCATCCGCTCCCGGTCCGCATCGGTGAGCGTCTCACCCATCCCCGCGTCCCACAGGCCCCAGGCGAGCGACGTCGCCGGCACACCCCGCGACCGCAGCTCCGACGCGTACGCGTCCAGGAACGTGTTCGCGGCAGCGTAGTTGGCCTGACCCGCGTTGCCG
>NZ_JAQYWZ010000893.1:0-303 GCF_036290945.1 Streptomyces sp. BE303 | reverse complement strand
GGCTGGCCGGGTTCCTGCTGGAAAGGCTCGTCGGCGGACGGGCTGCGGCGGCGGTACCGGCCGCTCCGGCCGCGCCGGTCACCGACGATCCGATCGTCATCGTCGGGTTGGCCTGCCGCTTCCCGGGCGGGGCCGAATCCCCGTAGGACCTCTGGGACCTGCTGGCCTCCGCGACCGTCGACATTGGCGGGTTCCCCACGGACCGCGGCTGGGACCTGGAAGCCCTCTACCACCCGGACCCGGAGCACCCCGGCACCACGTACACCCGGGACGGCGGCTTCGTGTCCGCCGCCGGTGAGTTCG
>NZ_JAQYWZ010000892.1:0-241 GCF_036290945.1 Streptomyces sp. BE303 | reverse complement strand
CTGCCAAGTCGCCTACCTTCCAGGCCTCGCCATGCGACGAATCGCCGACCTCTACCCCGGCGAGGCGAAGACCGACGCCAAGGACGCCGCCGTGATCGCGGACGCGGCCCGCACCATGCCCCACACCCTGCGCACGCTGGAACTCACCGACGAGATCACCGCCGAACTCACCGTCCTGACCGGGTTCGACCAGGACCTCGCCGCCGAGGCCACCCGCACCTCCAACCGGATACGCGGCCTG
>NZ_JAQYWZ010000891.1:0-136800 GCF_036290945.1 Streptomyces sp. BE303 | reverse complement strand
CCATGATGGCGGTGAACTCGCCCTGCGGGAAGGTGACGCTGACGTTGTCGAGGGCGACGACGCGGGTCTCGCCCTCCCCGTAGACCTTGTTGAGGCCGGTGGCGCGGGCGGCCGCCCGGCCGGTGCGGACGGCGGTTGCGGACATCGTCACGGAGGACTCCTGAGGGCTGTGGACGAAACGGACGATTGCGTTCCGTTCGATTCTCGCAACCCGTCCGCGTCCGGAATGTCGGCCCCGGGTACGGAGGCCCCCCGCCGTCCCGGCGTCCCGGCGGGGGGCTCTCTCGTCCTCAGGTATGACCTCGACCCCGAGGGGGACGGCGGCCCTACTCGATCGCGACGCCCCAGCGCACCGCGAGTCCGGCCAGGCCGTCCGGCACCGCCGTCCCGCTCGGCGTGAACCGCCAGACGCCGCCCCGGCGTTGGAACGAGCCGATCACCAGCGCGGTCTCCGGCACCCCGCCGGTGTCGGCCGTCCAGGCCGCCGGCCCGGTGGTGTCCGGGCCGAACGAGACGGCCGCGGACAGCCCGTGCACGTAGCCGAGCGGCAGCGCCGGCTGGTCGTCCTCCTCGGTCGAGACCGCGACCACCACCTCGTCCACGCCCGGCGCCAGCCGCCCCGGCTCCAGGGTCAGTTCGGCCCGGCGCACCGGCTCCCCGGACACCGAGCGGGTGGGATGCACCCGGACGGCGCCGTCGGGGTCCTGCGGGTTGTTGAAGAAGACGAAGTGCTCGTCGCTCAGCACCTTGCCGCCCGCGCAGAGGAAGGCCGAGACGTCCAGCTCGACCGCGTCGCCGCCGGCCGTCCGGCTCCGCCAGGAGAGTGCCACGGTGGTGGCGTGGTCCTCCGCCGAGGGCTCGTCGCCCGGCCGCCGGCCGTTCGCCGGCCCGCTCCCTGAGGCGGCGTCCGCCGACGGGCCGCCCGCCGGACCGCTGCCGGAGGGAGCGCGACCCGCCGTACCGTCCCCGGCCCGGCCGCCGCCGGACGGTCCGCTCCCGTCGCCCAGCCGGCCGCGCAGCCCCTGTTCGGCCAGCAGCTCCACCAGCTCCGGCCCGCTCACCAGCGTCAGCGGCTTGTTGCGGATGTACTCGTACGAGCCCGGTCCGAAGCCGGCCGTGGTCACCAGGATGCCCTTGATCGCGCCGTGGTGGCGGACCGTCGAGTCCAGGTCGCGCACGGCGGTGGGGGAGACCGTCGAGCGGTAGCGCTTCGCCTGGATGACGATCCGTCCACCGGTCACCGGGTCGAGGTCCTCGGCGACCACGTCCACCCCGGCGTCGCCGCTGCGGGCCGTGGTCATCACCCGGAACCCGCGCAGCCGGAAGAGCTCGGCGATCAGCTCCTCGAACTCGATCGGGTCCATCGCGAAGAGGTCCGGCTCGTCCTCGCCGCCCTGCCCCGCCACGCTGCCGCCGACCGTCTCCGGCAGCCGGTCCGGTCGCACCTCGTCCAGCCGCTCCGGACGGGCCGACAGCACACCGCCCAGGCCCTGGAAGCACTCCACCGCCGCCACCCGGTCCAGCGCCAGCCCGGCGAACTCGGCCCGGTCCACGGTCACCGTGGTCAGGAACCGCTCGGCCTCCCGGCCGGTCGCGGGGTCGATCCCCTGGACGAACCCGTTGAGCACCACCGAGGCCAGCAGCCCGTCCCCGTCCGCCCGGTAGAGCTCGGTCACCACCCGCAGCGCGCTCTGCGCCAGCACCTCCCGGTACAGCGCCTTGCGCTCGGTCGCCGGGCGGGCCACCTCCGCCTCCCGGTCGTCGGTCCGCACGTACCGCACCCGGCCCGCCGCCGGCACCACCTCCGGGCCCGGCAGCTCCCAGTTCACCACCAGCTGGCGGCTGGACGCCTCCCAGGCCGCCACCAGCCGGTGCGGGAACCCCTCCGGCCAGGCGGCCGAGGCGTACAGCACGGCGGTGAAGTACTCCTGCACCGCCTCGGCCTGGCCGGAGCGCAGCCGGCGCAGCAACTCCTCCGTCCCGGCCGCCCGTTCCTCGTCCTCCCGGCGGAACCGGGCCACCCACTCCAGGTACTGCCCGTGGTACTCGGCGAGGCGCCGCTGCCGGTCCGCCTCGGCCGCCTGCGCCGCGTACCAGTCCTGCTCGAAACGGGCGCGGGCCTGCGCCGCGTACTGCTCGTACTGCTGCCAGACGCCCGGGTTGCGGGCCTGCACCGGATCCGGCGGCTGTACCCGGTACCGCGTCTGGTCCGGCATCGGCACCGGCTCGCCGAGCCGGCCCGGTTCGAACGCCGGCACCGGGCGCGCCGCCAGCAGGGCCTGCGGCCGGAACGCCGGCCGCCCGAGGCCGGCCGTCAGCAGACCGCTCAACTCGGCGACCCGGGCATCCAGTTCGGCCGTCCGCCGGGCGGCCTCCGCCTCCCGCCCCTGCTGGTACGCGCGCTGCGCCTCCCGCTCGCCGCGGGCGGCGGCCTTCTGCGCCTCCCGCTCCTCCCGCTCACGTCGGCGCTGCTCGGTGGCCTGGGCGCGCCACCGGGCCTCCTCCCGGCGCTGCTCCTGTCGCTGCGCCTCCGCCCAGACCGCCAGCACCCCGTTGTTCCGCCGCCCCGCCACGTCCACCCCTTCGTTCCACGCCCGTCCGGCGCCGCTTCCGTCTCCCGGCCGCGCCGCCGCCGCGCCGCCACAATAGAACGTGGACGGGGGGACCGCGCAAAGCGCCCGCGACCTGCGGTCCTGCGGGGCGGTGAGGCGGTGTCACCCGGCGCCCCCGCCCCCGCCGTCGGGCCGCCCCCGCCCCCGCCGCAGGGCCGCCGGCGGTGCGCCGGCTCAGACCGGCGGTGCGTCCGCCCGTACCTCCGCGTACCAGCGCCACTCCGTGCGCCGCGGCCGGCCCGGCAGTCCGGTGCGGCCGGTGGCCCAGAGCAGGGTGGGCCAGGCACCGGCGGCGTCGTCGAGCGGGACGTCCGGGAAGACCCGGGCCAGGACGCGGTGACAGACGTCCACCGGCGGTCGCCAGGGCAGTCCGAGCCCCTCGGCGACGTCGTGCAGGTGGACCAGCGTCTCCACCAGGCTCATCGCGGCGAATCCGGCCGGGTCGGCCAGCCCCCAGGGATGGTAGGCCCGTACCCCGGGCGCGGCGGTGCGGGCGATCGCGATCATCAGGGCGCCGCTCGCCTCAAGGACCTGGATCAGCGCGGCCGGGCCGCCGTCACGGTCGACGAAGACGAAGCTGTTCGGCCCGCCGGGGAAGCGCCGCACCGAGAGGAACGGCACGTAGCGGTCCTGCGGCGGCTCGGCCGGGCCGAGTTGGGCGGCGTACGCGAGCAGGTCGTCCGCGAGGTGTTCGACGGTGCTCCAGCAGTCCCAGCTGACCGCACCGGCCGGGCGCGACCAGTCGGCGTCGGCGGGCGCGGCCCGCAGGGTGGACACGGCGAGCCGGAGTACGGCGGCGAGGTCGTCGGGGGTCACGGGCCCGGGCCGGGCGGATTCGGTGATCATGTCCCTGACGGTAGCCGGTCGGCGGCAGCCCAAGGCAGCCCAAGGCAGCCCCGGGCGGGCCCCGACAGCCTCGCGCGCCTCGGTGGCCACGGCGCCGCCGGACCACCCGTGGTGTCCCGGTGTCGGGCCCGCCGGGTAGCCTCGGTGGCTCGGACGGGAGAGGTGAACGTGGCAGAACGACAGGCGGGCCCGGCAACCGGCTGGGTCTCCACCGGCCTGCACTGGCGGGACGGCCGACCGGTGCTGAGCGCCGTCCACGGCCGCCGGGTGCACGAGCGCGAGGCGTCGCCCGGCACCGAGGTCGGCTGGCTGCTGGGCGGACCGCGCCGCTGCACCGGGGCCTGGCTGGTGGGCCAGGACGAGCGCACACCGTGCCCGCACCACGCCGAGATCGCCCCGGACGGCGGGGCCGTGCAGTGCGCGCCCTGCCAGAGCGTCGACCGGGGGCTGGCGCTGGCCCGGGACCAGATCCTCGACGACGGCCGCACCTACCGGCTGTACCTCGCCTGGTTCGGCGAGGGCCTGCTGAAGGTGGGCCTGACCGCCGAGCAGCGCGGCACCAGCCGACTGCTCGAACAGGGCGCGCTGGCCTGGACCTTCGCCGCCCGGGGTGCGCTCCCCGCCGTGCGCCGGGCGGAACTCACGGTCGCCGCGTCCGGGTTGGCCCGCGAGCGGTTCAACAGCCGGGTCAAGCTGGATCATTGGTGGGAGCACGGCGACCTCGCGCACCGCCGCACGCTGCTCACCGAGGCCCGCTCCCGGGCCCACGGACTGCTCGACGGGCACGGACTGGAACTCCTGGCCGGCCACCCGGTCACCGACCACGTCGAGGTCTTCGGCCTGACCGGCGGCGCTCCGGCCGCCTACCGGCAGATCGACGCGCTCGCGCCCGGAGCGGTGGTCGCCGGGCGGCTGCGCCCGGCGATCGGGCGCCACCTGCTGCTCGACCAGTCCGACGGCACCGAGCCGCTGCTCCTCGACACCCGCCGGCTCACCGGCTGGACGCTCTCCCCGGCGCAGGGCCGACCGCCCTCGGGGCTGTCCCTGCGTCCGCGGGTCCGCCCGGAGGCGCCGGACACCCAGGAGGCGCTGTTCTAGGCCCTCCCGCGGGCGGTGCGGTGAGGGCCGCGCCCCTCATCGTGGTTGCAAATAAAAACCGGCAAGTCTAGGCTCGGCCCTGCCCGGTTTCACATTGCTACCACTGTGCTCCGAGAGGCCCGCCATGATCGCCGCCCACGAGACCTTCGCCGGCACCTTCCCGTACCGTCCGCGTTTCAGCGGTGCCCCCGGCTTCCGGATGCACTACGTCGACGAGGGTGCCGGTCCGGTCGTCCTCTGCCTGCACGGCGAACCCACCTGGGGCTACCTCTTCCGGGACCTCGTCCGCCGCCTCGCGCCCACCCACCGGGTCGTCGTCCCCGACCACATGGGCTTCGGCAGGAGCGAGACCCCCGCGGACCGCACGTACTGGCTGCAGGACCACATCGACAATGCCGAGGCCCTCGTCCTCGACCTCGGCCTGAGCGGGATCACCCTGGTGATGCACGACTTCGGCGGGCCGGTCGGCATGGGCCTGGCCGCCCGGCGGCCCGACCTGATCGCACGGGTCGTCAGCGTCAACGGCCCCACCCCGTTCGGCCAGCCCGACCTCGCCGAGGTGCTGGCCGCCAACGCCGCCGACTCCCCGTGGTTCCGCTGGATCGCCCGGGCCCACGCCGACGGCACCCTCGACGCCGTCCTCGGCGACCTCGGCCGCGACGTCCTCGGCACCCTGCGCCTCAACGGCTTCGAGAACCCCGCCCCGATCACCGACACCTGGCTCCGCGCGTACGGCGCACCGTTCCCGACCCCGGGGCAGAGCCTCGGCGCGATCGGCTGGGCGAAGGGCTTCGCGACCGGCGCGCACCGGTTCGAGGAGCCGTCGGACGAGGCCCGCGCCGCGCTGGCCGCCGTTCCCGCGCTGGCCGTCTGGGGCGCCGCGGACCGGACGCTGAACGCCCGGCACTTCCTCCCGCTGTTCCGTGCGGCCTTCCCGGAGGGCCGGGTCGTCGAGCTGCCCGGGGTCGGCCACTACAGCCCGGAGGACGCTCCGGAGGAGGTCGCCGACCTGCTCGGGCGATTCCTGGCCGAGACCGACCCGACCGTCCCCGCTCCGCAGGGGGCCTGAACGCAACGGCCCCCGAGCCGCCGGAGCGGTTCTAGGCGAGCTTGCCGCGCACCCCGCCGGGTCCGGAACGGGCCCGCCGGGAGAGCGGGGGCCGCGACGGCCGGACGTCCGGTCGTCCGCCGGTCGACTCCTCCGGTGCGGCGCCGGTGCGCGTGGCCCGGGCGGCCGCCAGCGCGATCCGGGCGAGCAGCGGGTCCTCCCGGATCCCGGCCTCCTGCTTCACCGCCTGGCAGCGTGCGCACCAGAGCGGCGACGCGGGCCCGTCCGGGTAGGCCATCCCCTCGGGCGGCAGGTAGTGGCTGCCGCACTCGACGCATTCGAAGACCAGCCTCATCCGACGATCACCGTCCCGGAACCGTGGCACCGACCGCATGGCGACCAGAAGGTGTGGATCCTCGGCACCATGCTCCCTTCCTCATCGAGCTCGACCGTGGCCTCGGTCTTCTCGGTCCCTCCGGACCCGCCGCACCCGGAGCAGGACTGAACCTCGGGCATATGCGTTCCTCCTTGGCGCGGGCACCACGGTAGCGCGAATCACGGTGGCCCAGCACCGATCCTGACGAACCGTCGCGGAAGCGGGGCGCGCACGACCGGTTCGCGCGCCCCCGGGGGAGCTCAGCGGGCGACCGTCCGGAAGCCGCAGTTGCCGCTGGTCGACTCCGGGGTGTTCCCGGTGCGGGCGGCCACCCGGTAGCGGTTGCAGTAGGAGTCGTGGCACAGGTACGAGCCGCCGCGCAGCACCCGGCGCCCGGTGCCGTCCGGGCAGTGCTCCGGTCCGCGCGGGTCGAGGCGCGGTGAGCGCGCGTACCAGCCGGGGTCGAAGCGGTCGGCGCACCACTCCCAGACGTTCCCGGCCACGTCGGCCAGGCCGAAGCCGTTGGGCGGGTAGGTGCCGACCGGCGCGGTCGCGTACCAGCCGTCCTCGCCGGTGGGCAGGTCGGGGAACCGGCCCTGCCAGATCCGGCAGCGGTGCTCGCCGTCCGGGCGCAGCTCGTCGCCCCACGGGTAGCGGCGGCCGGCCAGCGGCCCGCGGGCGGCGTACTCCCACTCGGCCTCGGTGGGCAGCCGGCGGCCGGCCCAGTGGCAGTAGGCGAGCGCGTCACGGTGGCTGACGTGCACCACGGGGTGGTCGAGCTGGTCGGCGGCGTCCCCGAGCGGCCCGTGGGGGTGGCGCCAGTCGGCGCCGCGGACCTCCAGCCACCAGGGCGCGGCGGGGGAGCGGCCGAGCAGGTCGGCGGGTTCGGCGAGCGCGAACAGGTCGAAGACGGCGGAGGAGCCGGCCCGCTCGGCGTCGGTGCGGTAGCCGGTGGTTTCGACGAAGGCCGCGAACCGGGCGGTGGTGACGGGCTCGGTGTCGATGGTGAAGGGGGCCAGCTCCACCTCGTGCACCGGTGTCTCGCCGTCGGCGGGGTACCCCTCGTCGTGTGCGTCCCCCATCGCGAACACGCCTCCGGGCAGCGCCGCTTCGGGGTGTACGGGCCGGGCGTCGGCGGCCCGGGGCGGGAGCGGGAGGACGGGCGCGTCGGCGGCCCGGGCCGACGGCAGGCAGCAGGACCGTTCGGCGGGGGGTTGACTCATGGGGCCAAGCTATAGCACTTTTCACCTAGGTGAGAATGCACCTAGCTGTCGTCACGGAAGAGGGAAGCGCCCCCGGTGAAGTTCGACCACGTCCTGCTCGGCCTGCTGGCCATCCACCCCCGCAGCGGCTGGGACCTCAAGCAGTGGCTTGCGGGGGAGGGCCAGTTCGTCCGTTCGAACGCCCACCAGAGCCAGATCTACCGGCTGCTCAACCGGATGGCCGAACAGGGCTGGGTCGCCTTCGAGACCGACCCGCGCGACGGCCGCCCGGACGCCAAGGTGTACCGGCTGACCGGGGCCGGCCGCGCCGAGCTGGTCACCGAGGCCCGTTCGCCGTACCGGCCGACCAGCCGTTTCCAGGACCCGGACTTCATGGCCCGGTTCTACTTCACCGGCCTGGTCGCCCCGGACCGGCTGATCGACCTGATCGACACCGAACTCGCCTACCGGCGGCGCCAGGTGGCGACCATGCGCGGCCGCGACCGGTCCGTGGCCTTCGCCGAGGGCGTCCCCGAGGCGGACGCCCACCGGGTCCGTCTGCTCCGCGAACTCACCCACCAGTACGGCGCGTCCGCCGTCGACGCCTGGCTCGACTGGCTGGAACGCACCCGCCGCCTGCTCGGGGACGCGCTGCCCGACCCCGTCCCCGCCGCCGACCCCGACCCCGACCCCGCCGCCGAAGCCCGCCCCGCGCCCATCGAAGGAGACTCCGCCCGGTGAAAGCCGTCCTGGTCATGTTCGACAGCCTCAACCGCCGCTTCCTGCCGCCCTACGGCTGCGACTGGACCCTGGCCCCGAACTTCAGCCGCCTCGCCGCCCGATCCGCCACCTTCGACAACTGCTACGGCGGCTCGATGCCCTGCATGCCGGCCCGCCGCGAGATGCACACCGGCCGCTACAACTTCCTGCACCGCTCCTGGGGCCCGCTGGAGCCCTTCGACGACTCCGTCCCCGACCTCCTCGGCAAGGCCGGCGTCTACACCCACCTGGTCACCGACCACCAGCACTACTGGGAGGACGGCGGCGCCACCTACCACAACCGGTACGGCAGCTACGAGTTCTTCCGCGGCCAGGAGGGCGACAAGTGGAAGGGGCACGTCGCCGACCCGGACATCCCCGAGACGCTCTCCTGGCGCGCCGGCCCGGCCTGGCGCCAGGACTGGGTCAACCGTCAGTACCTGCAGGACATCGCCGACCACCCGCAGACCCGCACCTTCGACGCCGGTCTGGAGTTCCTCGCCACCAACCGCGACCAGGACCGCTGGTTCCTGCAGATCGAGTGCTTCGACCCGCACGAGCCCTTCTACTCCTACGCCGAGCACAAGAAGCACTACCCGCACGACTGGGACGGCCCGCACTTCGACTGGCCCGACTACAGGCGCGTCACGGAGAGCCCCGAGGCCGTCGAACACGCCCGCAACGAGTACGCCGCGCTGCTCACCATGTGCGACGACTCGCTCGGCCGGGTCCTCGACGCCTTCGACGAGCACGACCTCTGGGACGACACCCTGCTGATCGTCTGCACCGACCACGGCCTGCTGCTCGGCGAGCGCGGCTGGTGGGGGAAGAACATCCAGCCCTGGTACGACGAGAACATCCACACCCCGCTGTTCGTCTGGGACCCGCGCACCCGTGCCACCGGCCGCCGCGCCGCCCTCGTCCAGACCGTCGACCTCGGGCCCACCCTGCTGGAGTACTTCGGTGTCCCGCGCACCCCCGACATGCAGGGCCGCCCGCTCGCCGACACCGTCGCCCACGACACCCCCGTCCGGCTGCACGGCCTGTTCGGCGTCTTCGGCGGGCACGTCAACATCACCGACGGCCGGTACGTCTACATGCGCGCCTGCAAGGACGCCGACAACCGCCCGCTGTACGAGCACACCCTGATGCCCACCCACATGCACGGCCCCTTCACGCCGCAGGAGCTGGCTCCCGCGACCCTGGCCGGACCGCTGCCCTTCACCAAGGGCATGCCCGTCCTGCGGCTGCCCGCCAACGCCTGGGGCAACCCGTACGCCTTCGGCACCCTGCTGTTCGACCTCTACACCGATCCGGACCAGGAACAGCCGCTGGTCGACGACGCGTTGGAGCTCCAGCTGGCGGCCCTGCTCACCCAGGCGCTGCGGGACGCCGACGCCCCGGCCGACCAGTTCGAACGGCTCGGCCTGCCCGCCGCGGGGCCGGTCACGGCCGAGCACCTCCAGGTCCGTGCCCAGCGCCCGCAGGCACTCGCCTCCGCCGAACCCCTCCCCGAGGCCGGGGACTTCCCGGACACCCCGCTCTCCGTGCACACCCCGCTGCGCACCCTGCTGGAGGACGAACGGGCCGCCGCGGCCGTCCTGGAGCGGCTGCCGATGCTGGCCGCCCCGGGCCTGCGGGCGATGCTCGGCGCACTCTCGCCGTTCCGGCTCGCCGCCATGGGCCCGTCCGTCCGGCCCGCGGACCTGCGCGCCCTCGCGGACGCCCTCGCCGGGCTGCCCACCCCGGCCGGACCGGCCGAGTAGCGGACGGCGGAGCAGCGGCCGGCCGGCCGGGCGGCCGACCCCGGGCCCTCCGGCGGTTCAGCCGAACGAGCTGCGCAGGAACTCGCGGTTCATCGCGGCGATGCTGGGCAGCGGGATGCCCTTCGGGCAGGCCGTGGCGCACTCGCCGGTGTTGGTGCAGCCGCCGAACCCCTCGGCGTCCATCGCGGAGACCATCTCGCGCACCCGCGACCTCCGCTCCGGCGCGCCCTGCGGGAGGATGGTGAGGTGGACCACCTTCGCGGAGGTGAAGAGCATCGCCGACCCGTTCGGGCAGGCGGCCACGCAGGCGCCGCAGCCGATGCACTCGGCGTGCTCGAACGCGGTGTCGGCGGCCTCCTTGGGCACCGGGGTGGCGTGCGCGTCGGGCGCGCTCCCGGTCGGGGCGGTGATGTAGCCGCCCGCGCCGATGATCCGGTCGAAGGCCGAGCGGTCCACCACCAGGTCCTTGACCACCGGGAACGCCGCCGCGCGCCACGGCTCGACGTCGATGGTGTCGCCGTCGGTGAAGTGCCGCATGTGCAACTGGCAGGTGGTGGTCCGCTCGGGGCCGTGCGCCCGGCCGTTGATGACCATGCCGCAGGCGCCGCAGATCCCCTCGCGGCAGTCGTGGTCGAACGCGACGGGCGTGTCGCCGCGGGTGATCAGCTCCTCGTTGAGGGTGTCGAGCATCTCCAGGAAGGACATGTCCGGACTGATCCCGCCGACCTGGTAGGTGGTCATCGAGCCCGGCGTGTCCGGGCCCGCCTGGCGCCAGATCCGAAGGGTGAGGTTCACGCGTAGCTCCGTTGGGTGGGGTGGACGTGCTCGAAGTCGAGGTGCTCGCGGTGGAGCACGGGCGCCTCGCCGGTGCCGGTGAACTCCCAGGCGGCGGCGTAGGAGAACTCCTCGTCGCGCCGGGCGGCCTCGCCGTCCGGGGTCTGGCTCTCGGTGCGGAAGTGGCCGCCGCAGGACTCGGCCCGGTGCAGTGCGTCCAGGCACATCAGCTCGGCCAGTTCGAAGTAGTCGACCAGCCGGTTGGCCTTCTCCAGCGACTGGTTCAGCTCCTCGCCGGTGCCGGGGACCTTGATCCGGCGCCAGAACTCCTCGCGCAGGAGCGGGATCCGGGCCAGCGCCCGGCGCAGCCCCTCCGCGTCGCGGGCCATTCCGCACTCGTCCCAGAGCAGTTCGCCGAGCTCGCGGTGGAAGGAGTCGGGCGTCCGGTCGCCGTCCACCGCGAGGATCAGGTTCAGCCGGTCCGTCACCTCGGCCTCGACCGTGGCGATCTCCTCGTGGTCGGCCGGGACGGCGGGGAGCCTCTCCCGGGCCAGGTAGTCGTTGAGCACCGGCGGGAGCACGAAGTAGCCGTCCGCCAGGCCCTGCATCAGGGCGCTGGCGCCGAGCCGGTTGGCGCCGTGGTCGGAGAAGTTGGCCTCGCCGACGGCGAACAGCCCCGGGACGGTGGTCTGGAGGTCGTAGTCGACCCAGAGCCCGCCCATCGTGTAGTGGATCGCCGGGTAGATCCGCATCGGCACCCGGTACGGGTCCTCGGCGGTGATCCGTTCGTACATCTCGAACAGGTTGCCGTACCGGGCCTCCACCGCGTCCCGGCCCAGCCGGCGGACGGCGTCGGCGAAGTCGAGGTAGACCCCCTGGCCGCCGGGGCCGACGCCGCGGCCCTCGTCGCAGACGTTCTTGGCGGCCCGGGAGGCGATGTCGCGCGGGACGAGGTTGCCGAAGGACGGGTAGATCCGCTCCAGGTAGTAGTCCCGCTCGTCCTCCGGGATCTCGGCCGGCGGCCGGGTGTCGCCCTTCGCCTTCGGTACCCAGATCCGGCCGTCGTTGCGCAGCGACTCGCTCATCAGGGTGAGCTTGGACTGGTGCTCGCCGGAGCGCGGGATGCAGGTGGGGTGGATCTGGGTGAAGCACGGGTTGGCGAAGTACGCGCCGCGCCGGTGCGCCCGCCAGATCGCGGTGGCGTTGGAGTTCTTGGCGTTGGTGGAGAGGTAGAAGACGTTGCCGTACCCGCCGCTGGCGAGGACCACCGCGTCGGCGGTGTACGTCGAGACCGCGCCGGTGACCAGGTCGCGGGCGACGATCCCGCGCGCCCGCCCGTCGATCACCAGCAGGTCGAGCATCTCGGTGCGGGCGTGCATCTCCACGTTCCCGGCGGCGATCTGCCGGGACAGCGCCTGGTAGGCGCCGAGCAGCAGCTGCTGGCCGGTCTGGCCGCGGGCGTAGAAGGTCCGGGAGACCTGGACGCCGCCGAACGACCGGGTGTCCAGCAGGCCGCCGTACTCGCGGGCGAACGGCACGCCCTGGGCCACGCACTGGTCGATGATCTCCACCGAGACCTGGGCCAGGCGGTGCACGTTGGACTCGCGGGCACGGAAGTCGCCGCCCTTGACGGTGTCGTAGAAGAGCCGCCGGACCGAGTCGCCGTCGTTGCGGTAGTTCTTGGCCGCGTTGATGCCGCCCTGGGCGGCGATCGAGTGGGCCCGCCGGGGGGAGTCCTGGAAACAGAACTGGACGACGTGGTAGCCCTGTTCGGCGAGGGTGGCGCCGGCCGCGCCGCCGGCCAGGCCGGTGCCGACCACGATGACGGTGTGCTTGCGCCGGTTGGCCGGGTTGACCAGCTTGGCGTCGAACCGCCGCTGGTCCCACCGCTGTTCGATCGGCCCGGCGGGGGCCCGGGTGTCGGCGACCGGCTCACCGGTCCGGTAGTCGCTGTAGTCGGTGCTCAACTCACCACTCCGGTCATGACGGCCACGGGGACGGACAGGAAGCCCACGGTCAGCAGCAAGGCCAGGCCGTTGGCGGTCAGCTTCAAGGCGCGGTCCCGGCGGGCGTTGTTGGCGCCGAGGGTCTGCGCGGCGCTCCAGAAGCCGTGCCGGACGTGCAGGCCGACCGCGAGCATCGCGACGACGTAGATCCCGCAGCCGTACCACGTCCCGAACGAGGCCACGATGTTCTGGTACGGCTTGCCGTGCTCCGCGTTGGGGTTCACGGTCAGCGTGGTCAGGTCGAGGATGTGCCACACGAGGAAGAGCGCCAGGATCACCCCGCCCCAGCGCATGGTCCGGGTCGCGTAGCTCGCCCGCCGCCGCCGGTGCGCGTACCGGGCCGGCCGGGCGGCCAGGTCGCGCCGGCTCAGCTGGTACGCGGCCACGCCGTGCAACAGGACGGCGGCCAGCAGGCCGACCCGGGCGATCCAGAGGAACCACTCGTGCCCGAGGAACGGCTGACCGAGGGTGCGCAGCCAGGCCGCGTAGCCGTTGATGTCCTCCGGCCCGAAGAACACCTTGAGGTTGCCCAGCATGTGCGCGACCAGGTAGAGCAGCATGACCAGTCCGCTGACGGCCATGACCGCCTTCTTGCCGACGGTCGACCGCCACAGGGTGGCCAGGGTGGACGGATGCCGGGCCGTCCGAGTCGCGGTTGTCATGGCGCCAACGGTAGGGACGGCGGCGACGGTACGTCCAAGACATGATTCGGCTCGCGACCATAGCCCCCGGCTATCGTGCCGGGCGGCCGGGGCGGCCTATCCTGGCCGGGTGCAGCTCCAGCAACTCCGCTACTTCGTGGCCGTCGCCGAGACCCGTCACTTCACCCGGGCCGCCGAGGAGGTGCATGTGGCACAGCCTTCACTCTCGCAACAGATCCGTTCCCTGGAGCGGGAGTTGGGAGCCGAGCTGTTCCACCGCACGCGCGGCAACATCGCCCTGACCGACGCCGGCGGGGCGCTGCTGCCGCTCGCCAGGCGCATCCTCGCCGACACCGAGAACGCCCGACTCGCCGTCCAGGAGACCGTGCAGCTGCGCCGGGGCCGGGTCCGGCTGGGGGCACCGCCGAGCCTCTGCACCAGCCTGGTGCCGGACGTCCTGCGGGTCTTCCGGGACCGCTACCCGGGGGTGGCCCTGGTGGTCCGGGAGGGCGGCTCGGGCGATCTGGTGCCGGCGCTGACCTCGGGGGAGCTGGACCTCGCGCTGGTCATCACCCGGCCGGGCGGTGCGGCCGGACGGTCCGGGCATCCGCTGGCCGTCACGGAACTGCTGCACGAGGAGCTGGTGCTGGTGGAGCGCGAGGCCGCTCGGCCGGGGCCCGGTGACCGGGCCGGCGCGGGCCGGGCACCCGCCCGGCGGCGGAAGGTCCGGGTGACGGAGCTGCGCGGGCGCCCGCTGGTCATGTTCCGCGAGGGCTACGACCTGCGCGAGGCGACCCTCGCGGCCTGCCGGGCGGCCGGGTTCGAGCCGGAGTTCGCGGTCGAGGGAGGCGAGATGGACGCGGTGCTCGGCTTCGTCCGGGCCGGGCTCGGGCCGGCCGTGCTGCCCGGCATGGTGGCGGCGCGCTCGGGGCTGGTGGTGACCCCGTTCGCCGCCCCGGGGCTGGGGCGCAGCATCGCGGTGGCGCACGACTCGGAGGTGCCGCTGACCCGCGCCGCGGAGGCGCTGCGGACGACCCTGCTGGCCCACCTGCGGGACGCGGCCCACGCCGGTGAGCTGCCGCCGGGCACGCGGTTGCTGCTGGCGTGACCCCCCGGGCCCCGTCGGTCCGGGCGTCGGGCCCGGGCGTCGGGTCCGACGAGCCGGCCGCCGTCCGACCGGTCGGCCCTCCGGGCGTCCGAACGGTTGGCACCCTGTGCGAATCACCCGAATCGTGACCTGGCCGCTCCGGGGGCCCGGAACCCGCTGTTCCCGGGCTGCGTCCCAGGTAGCGGCGGTGGTGCCGTAAGGTGCGACGCCGCAGAGCCGCGGGAGCGACGGGGAGAACGCGAAGCGATGGACGACCGGAAGCAGCAGGACCACAGACAGACCGGGGGCGCGACCGTCCCCGCCGCGGGGGACGCCCGGGTGCCTTCGGACGAACGGCCGTGGGAACTCCCGGAGTACCTCCACGAACGGGAGCTCGGTGCCGGGGCGAGCGGCCGGGTGGTGCGCGCCCGCCACCGGGTGACCGGCACCCCGGTCGCGGTCAAGTACCTCCACGGCTCCGTCGGCACGCCCGGCCTGCGCACGGAGGCCGAGGTCCTCGCCGGCATCGACTCCCCGCACGTCACCCGGCTCTACGAGTACGTGGAGGGGGAGCGGGGCTCGGCCATCGTGATGGAGCTGGTGGACGGCATCGCGCTGCGCGATCTGCTCCGGGCGGAGGGCGCCACCACGCCGGAGGCCGCCCTGGTCGTGCTGAAGGGCTCGCTGCTCGGCCTGGCCGCCGCGCACGAGGCCGGCGTGGTGCACCGCGACTACAAGCCCGCCAACGTCCTGGTGGACACCGTCGGCACCTCCAAACTGGTCGACTTCGGCATCGCCGTGCCGAGCGGTGACGACCGTGACGTCTCCGGCACCCCCGCCTACATGCCGCCCGAGCAGTGGGCGGGGCGGCCCGCCTCGCCGGCCGGCGACGTCTACGCCGCCACCGTCACCTTCTTCGAGTGCCTCACCGGCGCCCGTCCCTACGGCGGCACCACGATCGCCGAACTCGCCGTCCAGCACACCGAGGCCCCGATCCCGGCGGAGCTGGCGCCGGACCCGGTCCGGCCGCTGATCCTGTCCGGCCTGGCCAAGGATCCGGAGGACCGGCCCGACAGCGCGACCGCGCTCGTCGAGGAGCTGGAGGCGGTCGCGGCCGCCGGGTACGGACCGCAGTGGGAGGAGAAGGGACGGCTCGACCTGACGGCACTGGTCGCCCTGCTCGCGCTGCTGCTGCCCGGTGCGGGCGCCGCCGCCGGAGGCACCTCGCTGGCCCACACCACCCTGGGCGGCACCGGGGCCCCGACGGCGGGGACCGTGGGCGGGGCCGGTCCTGACCCGTCCGCGGCCGTCCGGGAGACCCTGGTCCGGCGCGGGGTGCGGCTCGGCACCCGCGGCAAGGCCCTCGTCGGCGTCGCGGCCGGCGCGCTGACCCTCGCCACGCTGGCGGGCATGGCCATGGCCGGGGCCGCCGACGGCGGTGGCCGCACGGTCGTGGGCGGCGCCGCCCCGGAGGCGACCACCAGCCTCGGCGCGCCCGACCCGGCGGGCGACCCCTCACCGGCCGGCCCGCCGGCGGGCCCGGACACCCCGAGCACGGACCCGTCCGCTCCGACGGCCGCGCCGACGGGCCCGGACGCCCCGAGCACCGGCGCCACGCCCGTACCGACGGTCGGGCCGACGGCGGGCCCGGGCAGTCCGGGCGGCGGCCCCAAGCCCTCGCCGACCGGCAAGACCCCGACACCGCCGGGGCTCCCGCCCGGCACCGCCGCTCCCACCACCGGCCTGCCGCCGGCGCCGCCCGTCGGCGGCGTGCCCACCGCCGCACCCACCACGGCCCCGACCGTCGGGCCCCCGTCGGCCCCGCCCGTCGGCGGCGCGCCCACCATCGCGGGTCCGAGCCCGACCCTCGGTCCGGCGCCGACCGCGACCGTCGCTCCGGCGAGGGTGACGGTCGGCACGGTGAACGTCGACTCGCTGACCTGCGCCGGGCGCTGGAGCGTGACCGCGACGGTCACGGTGGTCGCCCAGGGCGCGGGCACCGGAGACCTCACGCTGAGCTGGTACCACAGCTCGGGCGGCCGGGCGGTCACCGTCGCGACCGAGACGGTGGTGGTCCGTGACGGTCGCGCCACCGTGACCCGGACGCACGACTTCGGCTCGGCCGACACCTTCCCGACCTGGGGTGTGCGCGTCGGCACCATGCCGGCTGCGGCGAAGCCGGGCCGGACGTCGGCCGACGTGGCCGCCTACCTCTGCGACCCGCCCCGCTGATCCGCACCCACCCGGTCCGGTCCGTGACCGGCCTGCGTCCGGACGACCCGTCCCGATCCCGATCCCGATTTCGCTCGCTGGAGGAGCCATGTCCACGTCCCGACCAGACTCCGCCCCGGTCCCGGGCCCGGACGCCGACCGGACCGTCCGGCTCGCCCCGGGCGGGGAGAGCTTCGGCCCGGGGCCCGGCGGGGGCCACGGCGACGCCGAGGTGACGGTCCGGCTCGCCCAGGGCGGGGACGGGGCCGAGGGCGGGGACGGCGGTCGGGCGACCGTCCGGCTCGGCTCCGGTCCGGTGGCACCGGGGCGGACGGTCCGGCCGGACCGCCCCGCCGCGCCGCCGGTGCCCGGAACCGGCGGGCCGGACGCCGAGGCCACCGTGCGGATCGATCCCACCGAGGCCGCGGGTGCGACGTTCCTCGACCCCCGTGTCTGGGGCGGCGCCGCTCGACCGGCGGAGACCACCGCGCCGATGGAGACCCCGGCGTACGGCAGCACCGTCCCCGGCCCGCCCCCGCCCGGCGCGGGACCGGCCGCCGCGGCAACGCCCGCTACGGGACCGGCCGGCGGCGGCCCGGAGGCCGAGCGACCGTTCGCCCCGGGCGAGCTGCGGCGCTTCGGTCCCGGAGTCCCCCCGCAGGCCGCCGCCGTCTGGCACGGCCGGGCCGTCCCCGGCGCCGAGGAGCCGCGCCGGGGCCGCCGGGTGTGGCGGTGGCTGGTGCCGGTGGCGGTGCTGGCGGCCGTCCTGGCCCTCCTCTTCTGGCGCCTCCGGGCACCCGACCTCGCGGTCACCGGCGTCGGTGTGACCAGCGGCCAGGAGACCCCCGGCTGCGGGGGCACCGCGGTGATCACGGCCACGGTGGAGACCAACGGCGGGGCCGGCACCCTCCGGTACCGCTGGCTGCGCAGCGACGGCACGACCTCCGGCGAGATCCTCCAGGACGTCCGCTCCGGCGCCCACCGCACCGAACTGGTGCTGCGCTGGAGCTTCGAGGGGCGGGGTGCGCTGGAGGCCACCGCGACCCTGGAGATCCTCTCGCCGCAGGCCCGGACGACGGCCACCTCGTTCCCCTACCGCTGCTCCTGAGCCGGCGACGTCCGCCGGTCCGCCGACCCGGGTGCGGGCACCCCGGAGGGCCCGGGGGTGCCCCGGGCCCTCCCCGTACGGGTCGCGCGTGCGCGTCAGGCCGGGAGCACGGCCTCGATGGCGGCGACGACCTCGTCCGACTCCGGCTCCGTGCGCGGCCGGATCCGTGCGGCCACCGTGCCGTCGGGCGAGACGAGGAACTTCTCGAAGTTCCAGGAGACGTCCCCGGCCTGGCCCTCGGCGTCCTCGGTCCGGGTCAGCGCGGCGTACAGCGGGTGCCGGCCCTCGCCGTTGACGTCGGTCTTCTCGAACAGGGGGAAGGAGACGCCGTAGGTGGTGGAGCAGAAGGTCTGGATCTCCTCCGCGCTGCCCGGCTCCTGCCCGGCGAACTGGTTCGACGGGAAGCCCAGCACGGTGAACCCGCGCTCGGCGTAGCGCTCCTGGAGCCGCTCCAGGCCCGCGTACTGCGGGGTCAGGCCGCACTTGGAGGCGACGTTGACGATCAGCAGCGCCTTGCCCTTGTAGTCGGCCAGCGAGGCGGCCTCGCCGGACAGCGTGCGCAGCGGGATGTCGTACAGGCTCACGGTGTGGTCCCCTTCGGAGGGTCTGCGGATTTCGGTAACGGACCGGGCTCGTCAGGAACGGTAGCCGCTCCCGCTCGCTCAACCGTCGACGGGCCGCGGGTGTTCCGGGGCGGGCGGTCCGGCCAGCCGTTCGGCGACGGCGGAGAAGTCGGCGCTGAGCCACCGTTCGGGCCGCATCCGGATGGCTATGTCGGCCGTGAGCTGGTCGGCGGTGGCCGCCAGGTAGGCCGGCACGGTGGCGGGGGAGAGGTAGCGGCGGGCCATGGCGGCCCGCTCGTCCGGGTCGAGCCGGTCCTCGAACGCCACCACCGGCCCTTCGACGCTCACGTAGCGGCAGGGTGGTTCCTCCTGCTGGGCGCAGAGCGTGAAGCGGCCGGCCGTCCGGATCCGCCGGGCCTTGGCGGAGTCGCGGCCGGTGAGGACGGTGACCAGCCCGCCGGGCCGGTAGGAGTACCAGATCGGGACGGCCAGCGGGGCGCCGGCCGGACCGGCGCCGCCGACGGCGAGGACGCCGACGTGGACGGCGGCCAGGAAGCGCTCGCGTTCGGAGCTGGTCATGGTGAAGGACACGGCGTCGGCCTCCCGGGACGGAGAGCCCCGCGCGCCGCGGTCGCGCGCGGGCGGCCCCTGGTACGTACCCGCACGGCCCTCGTTCCGAACGCCTCGGGCCGTCGGTGCGGTGTGCGCCGCGCCCGGCCGACCGCGTCCGGCCGTCCGTACCCGGCCGTCCGTACCCGGCCTCCTTCCGCGCCGCGACCCCGGTCCCCGCCGCACCGGGTGAGCGACCGGGTGCGGCGGCGGCCGGGACGGATCAGGGTGCCAGCGGCCGGATCGCCGTGGGGGCGTGCTCCGGGAGCGTGGCGACCTCCTCCCACTCCACCACCTGGTCGATGTCGGCGGCGGCCATCGAGATGTTGGTGACCCGCTCCAGGATCGCCTCGACCACGACCGGGACCCGGAACTCGGCGGCCAGCTTCTTGGCCTCCTCGAAGGCCGGCAGCAGCCCCTCCGGTTCGGTGACCCGGATCGCCTTGCAGCCCAGACCCTCGGCGACCTTGACGTGGTCCACGCCGTAGACGCCCAGTTCCGGCGCGTTGATGTTCTCGAACTCCAGCTTGACCTGGAAGTCGATGTCGAAGTTCCGCTGCGCCTGACGGATCAGGCCCAGGTAGGCGTTGTTCACGAGGACGTGGACGTACGGGATCCGGTGCTGCGCGCCGACCGCCAGCTCCTCGATCATGAACTGGAAGTCGTAGTCGCCCGAGAGCGCGACGACCTGGCCCTCCGGGTCCGCGGTGGCGACACCCAGGGCGGCCGGCACGGTCCAGCCGAGCGGCCCGGCCTGGCCGCAGTTGATCCAGTGCCGCGGCCGGTAGACGTGCAGCAGCTGCGCGCCGGCGATCTGCGAGAGGCCGATCGTGGTGACGTACCGGGTCTCCGGCCCGAACGCCCGGTTCATCTCCTCGTACACGCGCTGCGGCTTGATCGGGACGTCGTCGAAGTGGGTGCGGCGCTGGAGCCGCGCCTTGCGCTCCTGGGTGGAGGCGGCCCAGGCGCTGCGGTCCTTGAGGACGCCGGCGGCCTTGAGCTCCCCGGCCACCTCGACGAACAGTTCGAGCGCCGCCCCGGCGTCCGAGGCGATCCCGAGGGCGGGGGCGAAGATCCTGCCGATCTGGGTCGGTTCGACGTCGACGTGGACGAAGGTGCGGCCGGCGGTGTAGACGTCCAGGCCGCCGGTGTGGCGGTTGGCCCAGCGGTTGCCGATGCCGAGCACGAAGTCCGAGGCCAGGAAGTTCTCGTTGCCGTAGCGGTGGGAGGTCTGCAGGCCGACCATGCCGGCGTTCAGCTCGTGGTCGTCCGGGACGATGCCCCAGCCCATCAGGGTCGGCACCACCGGGACGCCGGTGAGTTCGGCGAACTCCCGCAGCAGTTCGGCGGCGTCCGCGTTGATCACGCCGCCGCCGGCCACGATCAGCGGCCGTTCGGACTGCTGGAGCAGCGCGAGGGCCTTCTCGATCTGGATGCGGTTGGCGGTGGGCCGGTAGACCGGCAGCGGCTGGTACGCCTCGGGGTCGAACTCGATCTCGGTGAGCTGGACGTCGATCGGCAGGTCGATCAGGACCGGGCCCGGGCGGCCCGAGCGCATCAGGTGGAAGGCCTGCTGGAAGACGCCGGGGACCTGCGCCGCCTCCAGCATGGTGGTGGCGGCCTTGGTCACGGGCTTGGCGATCGAGGCGATGTCGACCGCCTGGAAGTCCTCCTTGTGCAGGCGGGCGACCGGGGCCTGGCCGGTGATGCACAGGATCGGGACGGAGTCGGCGATCGCCGAGTAGAGGCCGGTGATCATGTCGGTGCCGGCCGGCCCGGAGGTGCCGATGCAGACGCCGATGTTCCCGGCCCGGGTCCGGGTGTAGCCCTCCGCCATGTGGGAGGCGCCCTCGACGTGGCGGGCCAGCGTGTGCCGGATCCCGCCGGAGGCCTTGAGGGCGGCGTAGAAGGGGTTGATCGCCGCACCCGGCACGCCGAACGCGACCTCGACGCCTTCGAGCTTGAGGATCTCCACGGCCGCGCGGGCGGCTGTCATACGAGGCATCGGACTTCTCCTGCGTCGTCGGCCCGCAGGGAATCGGAGGGCTCATCTCCAGAATTCCACCATACGGAAGAAAGGTTTCTTTATGCGGAAACAAAGTATGGCGGGCCGCGTCGAGGCGTCAAGGGGAGGTTCAACAGAATGTGGAAGTGGGGTCGGCGCCTCCGGTCGCCGACCCGCCGGTCGCGCGGTGGGGCCCGCGGCGGCCGTCCGGTCCGTCGCCCGGTCGACCGCCCGGTCGTTCGTCGGGCCGAGTTCTCGGCCGGGCGCTCGACCGACGAACGTGCGTGCCCGTCCGAAGCCCGGATTCCGGCCCGAAAGCGAGCCTCGCGTGTGTCCCGCGTGAAGGGACGGTGGGGGAGGTTGGCCTGCCGCGGGCCGCTGGGTACCGTCGGTGGCACGCCGGACCCGTCATGGTTGCCATGTTCAACTCGGGTCGCGGCAAGGGGGGTTGAGGGCCGATCGGGGAGCGGGGGAGCTCCGGCGCTCGGGTCCCGTTCGCAGCAAGCCCAAGGATGCTCAAGGACGACGCGGGAAGCTCCGGCGGCTCGGGCCCGAGTGCGCCCGGCCGCCGCCCGTACTCCGCCGGGGCGACCCGCCCGCGCGACCGCACCGGCCCCGACCCGCCACCCGCCGCCGCCCGCGCACCCGGACCGCCGGGTCCGCGCACGCCCGGTCCGCTCCGCTTCACCCGGGACCGTCCGGGATCGCCCGGGACCACCCGGCGGGGGGCCCGTCCCGCCCACCGGGCCCGCCGGCCCCGCCCGCCGCCGTTCCGCCCTCCCAGCAGCTGAGTGCCCGCCGTGGCGGGCGCACGGAAGGAATCGCCCCATGCCCCGACGCCGTCCCCTGCCCGAAACCCCGGCCGCCGGGACCACCTGCTCCGCGACCGGGGCCGCGCGCCCCGTCGCCGGGGCCACCCGCCCCACCGCCCTCGACCTCCCCCCGTGTGCCGGGGCGGTGGTCCGGTGAACGGCCTGCCCCGCCGGCGCAAGAGTCCGCCCGCCGGCCCGCGCCACAACGCCCCGCCCGGGCGCGCCCGCCCCCGCCGCGCCCTGCGCCACGCCCCGGTCGAATCGCTGCGTGCCGTGCCCTGGCGCCACGACCTGCCCGCCTCCCTGGTGGTCTTCCTGGTCGCCCTCCCGCTCTGCGTGGGCGTCGCCGTCGCCTCCGGGGTGCCGGCCGAACTCGGCCTCGTCACCGGCATCGTCGGGGGCCTGGTGGTCGGCGCCCTGCCGGGCAGCAGCCTCCAGGTCAGCGGACCGGCCGCCGGCCTGACCGTCCTCGTCTACGAGGCCGTCCAGCAGTACGGCGCCGCCGCCCTCGGGATGCTGGTGCTGCTCACCGGACTGCTCCAACTCGCCATGGGGGCGCTGAGGTTGGGACGCTGGTTCCGTGCGATGTCGGCCTCGGTGGTGCACGGCATGCTGGCCGGCATCGGCCTCACCCTGCTCTTCGGGCAGCTCTACGCGCTCGCCGACCGCCGGGCCCCCGGCACCGGTACCGAGAAGATCGCCGGTGTCCCCGCCCTGCTGCGCGACGCCGTCACCGGTGTCGCGAACCCCGCGGCGGTGGCGCTCGGCACGGGCACCCTGCTGGTCCTCGTCGCCTGGAAGTACCTGCCGCCCCGGCTCGCCCGGGCGGTGCCGGCCCCGCTGGCCGCGGTCGGCCTGGCCGCCGCGGTCACGGCCGCGGCGGACCTGCCGGTGGCCCGGGTGCGGGTGGCCGCCCTGGTCGACGTGGTCCAGCTCCCCGACCGCGCCGCGCTCGGCGCCCTGGCCGGCACGGCGGGCGTCGGCACCATTCTCGCCTTCACCCTGATCGCCTCCGCCGAGACCCTCTTCAGCGCCGCGGCCGTCGACCGGATGCACCACGGCCCGCGCACCCACTACGACCGCGAACTCACCGCGCAGGGCGTCGGCAACACCCTCTGCGGGCTGCTCGGGGCACTGCCGATGACCGCGGTGATCGTCCGCAGCGCCGCCAACGTCCAGGCCGGCGCCCGGACGAAGGCCTCCCGGGTGCTGCACGGCTGCTGGCTGCTGCTCTTCACCGCCCTGCTGCCGGGTGCGCTCGGGCTGGTCCCGCTGACCGCGCTGGCCGCCGTCCTGGTGCACGCGGGCGCCAAGCTGGTCCCGGTGCGGCGGACGGTCGCGCTCTGCCGGGACCACCGGGGCGAGGCGGCGGTGCTCGCGGTGACGGCCGTCTCGGTCATCACCACCGACCTGTTCGAAGGAGTGCTGATCGGCGTCGGCCTGGCCGTCGTGAAGTCGGCCTGGCAGACCTCGCACCTGCAGATCGGGGTCGAGGAGCTGCCGCCCGCCGCGGACGGCCCCGGCGAACCCAGCCTGCGGGTCCGGCTGAGCGGTAACGCGACCTTCCTGCGCCTCCCTCGGCTGCTCGACGCGCTGGAGCGGCTCCCGGCGGACCGTCCGGTCGAACTGGACTGGTCGGGGCTGCGCCACCTCGACCACGCCTGCACGGTCGCCCTGACCACCTGGGCCGTACAGCACCGGGCCCGCAGCTCCGCCCCGCTGGCGGTCGAACCGCCGCTGCCGACGGTGGTCTGACGGGGTGCGGCGGCCGGCCCGCCGCCCTCCGGCCCCGCGCGGTCGCCCTCCGGCCCCGCGCGGTCGACCTCCGGTCGCCCGGTCCGCCGATGCCCCGAGGATCGGCGGACCGGGCGACCCGCGGACCGGGGCCCGCCTGTCGTCCGCCTTTCACGGAGCTCCGTGCGGGGACACTGGCAGGCGCCGCCCCGGTGCGTCCCGGCTCCTCGTCCGCCCGGTTCGACCTCCTTCAATCTTTCTTGACCGATCGATCTGGAAAAGGCTACGGTTCGGGCATGGCGCGAACCAAGGAATTCGATCCCGACGTGGCGCTCCAGTCCGCTCTGGAGCTCTTCTGGCGGCGTGGCTACGAGGCCACCTCGATGGCCGACCTGGTCGACCACCTCGGGATCGCCCGCGCCAGCATCTACGCCACGTTCGGCAGCAAGCGCGAGCTCTACCTGCGCGCGCTGGAGCGGTACGGGGAGCAGCAGAACCCGTTGCTGCTCTCCGAGCTGTCCCAGCCCGGGCCGGTGCTGCCGGCCGTCCGCGCGCTGGTCCGCCGCTTCGCGGGGGAGTCCGCCGCGGACGGTGAGGGCGGTCCGCGGCGCGGCTGCTTCGTCACCAACACGGCGGTCGAGCTGGCCCCGCACGACCAGGGCGCGGCCCGTCGGGTGGAGGCCAGCCTCGGTCACCTGGAGACGCTGCTGACCGCGGCCCTGGTGCGGGCCCGGGTCCAGGGGGAGTTGCCCGAGGGGCGCGACCCGCGGGCGCTGGCCCGGCTGCTGCTGGTGCTGTTCCAGGGCATGCGGGTGATCGGCAAGGCCGGTGACGGCTCGGCGCGCCTGCGGGACGCCTCCGAGCAGGCGCTGGCGCTGCTGGACTGACCCGGGCCGGCCCGCGCCGCGCCCGTTCCCGCCCGGACCCCGTTGCTCCGGTCCGCCTTTCCGTCCGTCGCTCCGCACCACTGCCCGCACCACTGCCTGAACTGCTTCCTGAACTGCTGTCCCGATATTGAACCGAACGGTCAATTTAGACCTCGATCGAGGAGTCCCCGCATGACCCGCACCACCACGCGCTTCACCGGTACCTCCGTCCTCGTCACCGGCGGTGGCAGCGGCATCGGCCGCGCCGTCGCCCTCGCCTTCGCCCGTGAAGGGGCCCGGGTGGCCGTCGCCGGCCGGACCGCGAGCGCGCTCGCCGAGACGGTCGCCCTGATCGAGGGCGAGGGCGGCACCGCGGTGGCCCTGGTCGGCTCCGTGGCCGACGGCCAGGACGCCGCCCGACTGGTCCGGGAGGCCGTCGAACAGCTCGGCGGGCTGGACATCGCGGTCAACAACGCCGGCATACTCGGCGGCCTCGGCCCGGTCGCCGACGTCGCCGAGGACGACTGGCAGCGGCTGATCGACACCAACCTCACCGGCACCTGGCTCGCGATGAAGCACCAGATCGCCCACCTGCGGGCCAACGGCGGCGGAGCCATCGTCAACATCGCCTCCAACCTGGGCGTCCACATGCGTCTGGAGGGCCTGGGCGCCTACGCCGTCTCGAAGGCCGCCGTCGCCGCGCTCACCCGCAGCGCCGCCCGCGACCACATCGCCGAAGGCGTGCGGATCAACCTGGTCAGCCCCGGCCCGGTCGACACCGGCATGTCCTCCCGCCCGGGCGAGACCGCCGCCGACAAGGCGGACCGGATGAAGGGCGACGTTCCCGTGGGTCGCGCCGGTGCCGTCGAGGAGGTCGCCGCGGCCGTCCTGCACCTGGCCTCGCCCGAGTCGGCCTACACCGTCGGCGCCGACCTCGTCCTCGACGGCGGCATCACCGCCTGAGGCGCGCCGGAGCCACCGCAGCCCCGAACGGCCGGCCCCCCACCCGGCCGTTCGGCCCGTGCGCGACCCGCACGACCTGCACGACCTGCATGGCCCGTCCGACCTGCACGACCTGCGCGACCCGCATGGCCCGTCAGACCTGCGCGACCCGTCCGTCTTGCTCGCCGCGCGGCGGCTACGCCGAGAGCGCCTCGTCGTCGGCCGGGGCGCCGCACGCGGCGGCGAGGTCGTCGAGCGAGAGGCCGAGGGCGTAGGCCAGGGCGGTGACGGTGAAGAAGGCGGGTGTCGGCGCGCGTCCCGTCTCGATCTTGCGGAGCGTCTCGGCCGAGATGCCGGCCGCCGCCGCCACCTCCACCATGCTGCGCGCGCCACGCGCCTCGCGAAGCAGCGCACCGAAGCGCTCGCCGCGCTCGCGCTCCCAAGGGGTCAGCGGAGTCCTCACCATGCCCCGATGGTAGGCCAGCGCCGTGGCGGGAGGCAGCGCCCCCGGTCATCGGCTCCCGTCAGGTTCGTCGCCGACGGCGGAGAGCCACCCGCCCCGCCGCCGCCCCGCGGTCGGCGTGCCCGGTCACCGTGTCCTCAGGGCCCGCTCGCACTCGGCGCAGCGCCGGTCGGTCAGCCCCGGCGGGTACCAGGGCTCGCCCGGCCGGGCGGGCCGGTAGTGCGAGTGCTCCATCGGGCCGGTGTCCAGGCCGCAGAGGGTGCGGGGCTGCGGATCCTCGGGGACGTCCGGGTCGGCGCCCGCGGCGTGCACCGCCAGCACCGCGGGCTCGACTCCGTCCGGGCCGAGTGCCCGGTCGGGCTCCGTCTCGAAGAGGACAACGATCGATCCCATGAACCCAGGCTCGGTGACTCCGGCCGGACCCACATCCCGGGGTGCGCCTTCCGTGGCCCGGACGCCCCGTGGCCCGGCCGGGTGCGGCCCCGTGCCCGGCCGCAGGTCCCGCACGCCCTCCGACCGTGATAGAAATACCGGTATAAGAATTGGAGGCCGACCCCGCGGAGGCGTTGGCTCCTCAGGAGTGAGGTATCGCATGGTGGAGTTCAAGTCGGAGGCGTCGCTGGCGTCGATGCGGGAGGCCGGTCGGGTGGTCGCCACGGCGCTGGCGGAGGTGGAGCGGGCCGCCGCGGTCGGGGTGAGCCTGCTGGAGCTGGACCGGGTGGCGCGCGAGGTGCTGCGGGCCGCGGGCGCGAGTTCGCCCTTCCTCGGGTACCGGCCGAGCTTCGCGCCGGTACCGTTCCCGGCGGTGATCTGCGCCTCCGTCAACGACGTGGTGGTGCACGGGATCCCGGACGGCTACCGGCTGCGCGACGGTGACCTCGTCAGCATCGACTGCGGGGCCGTGCTGGACGGCTGGGCCGGTGACGCGGCCGTCAGCTTCACCATCGGCACGGCGCGTCCCGAGGACTCCGAGCTGATCGCCGCCACCCGCCGGGCGCTGGAGGCCGGGATCGCGGCGGCCGTGGTCGGCAACCGGATCGGCGACGTCGCGCACGCGATCGGCAGCGTGGCGCGCGAGGCGGGCTACGGTCTGCCCGAGGGGTTCGGTGGCCACGGCATCGGCCGGCGGATGCACGAGGAACCGGACGTC
Source organism: Streptomyces sp. BE303 (assembly GCF_036290945.1). NCBI lineage: Bacteria > Bacillati > Actinomycetota > Actinomycetes > Kitasatosporales > Streptomycetaceae > Streptomyces > Streptomyces sp. BE303. The sequence continues at coordinate 110,122 of NZ_JAQYWZ010000891.1, read as the reverse complement.
CCGAACGAGGGCCGTCCGGGCCGGGGTTTCCCGTTGAAGCCGGGGCTGGTGCTGGCGATCGAGCCGATGCTCACCGCAGGCGGCAAGGACGAGCACGCCACCGACGCGGACGGGTGGACGATCCGCACGGTCGACGGCAGCCGGGCCGCGCACGTCGAGCACACCGTGGCGGTCACCGAGGCCGGTCCCCGGATCCTCACGCTGCCGTAGCGGCCCGGCGCAGGCCGCGCCGCCGCGGGGCCTCGGGGCCGCCGCAGGTCCCAGGGGCCGGACGGTCCTCCGGGCGGGGGACCTTGGGCCCTGGGTGCACGGGGCCGCGGCGGGAAGGGTGGTGGGTGCGGCCGGGGAGGTACCCCGCCCGGCCGCTCCGAACGAATGCCGGAGGTCCCCCATGTCCGCTCCCGTCGTGGTCGGTGTCGATGGTTCGCCGGAAAGCCTGGCGGCCCTGGACTGGGCGGCCGACGAGGCGTCCCGCCGCGGCGCGCCGTTGCGGCTGGTGCACGCCTGGCCGAGCCCGGTCACGCCGCTGGCGGTCCTGGGCACGGCCGACCTGGAGCGGCGGCAGGCGGACGTGGTGCTGCGCGAGGCCGAGCTGAGGGCGCGGGACCGGTGCCCGGAAGCGGCGGTCACCGCCGTGCACGTGCCGGGCGACTCGGTGCGCGCCCTGGTCGGGGAGGCAGGTGAGGCCGGGCTGCTGGTGCTCGGTTCGCGCGGGCTGGGCACGGTGGCGGGGTTCCTGGTGGGCTCGGTGAGCCACCGGGTGCTCGGCCGGGCGGCCTGCCCGGTGGTGCTGGTCCGCCGCGGCGAGGACCCGGACGCGCCCGCCGGGGCGGAGGTCGTCGCCGGTGTCGACCCGTACGACGGCGCCGACGAGGTGCTCGCCCACGCCTTCGAGTCGGCCGCGCGGCTGCGGCTGCCGGTGCGCGCCGTGTACGCGTGGACGCTTCCGCCGTCCTACCAGTACGCGGGCATCGCGGCCGGTGTCGACGTGACCGGCGAGATGTCGGCGCAGGCGCGGCGCGAACTGGCCGCCCTGATCCTGCCGTGGCGCGAGAAGTACCCGCAGGTGACAGTGGTGGAGGAGACCGTGAACGCGCGGCCGGCCCGGGTGCTGGCCGAGCGCGCGGCGGACGCGGAGCTGCTGGTGGTGGGGCGCAGGGTGCGCCGATCGCCGGTGGGCGTCCACGTGGGCGCGGTGGCCCACGCCGTCCTGCACCACGCCCCGTGCCCGGTCGCCGTGGTGCCCTACGAGCGGGTGCGCGAGCAGGAGCGGGGCGCGGACGCCGACACCCCGTAGACGTCCCGGCTGCGCCCGGCGGCGTCCGGTGGACGGCGGCGGGCGCGGGTGGGCGACGGCGGACGGCAGGCGGCAACAGGTGGACCCGACAGCGCGGAGGCAACGGATGAGCGACCCGGTACTGGTGGGTGTGGACGGCTCGGAGGCGAGCCTGGCCGCCGTGGACGTGGGGGTCCGCGAGGCCCGGCTGCGCGGCTGCGGACTGAAGATCGTGCACGCGTTCATCTGGCCGCTGATGCACGTGTCGCTCGGCCCCTCCCCGAACGGCCCGGCCGAGGGCGGGCTGCGCCACCAGGCGGAGGGCGTCCTCGCGGACGCGCGACGCCGGGCCCGGGCCCTGGATCCCGCCCTGGAGGTCGAGGCCGAACTCGCCACCGGGGAGCCGCTGGGGGTGCTGGCCGGCCGGTCACGCCGCGCGAGCCTGGTCGTGGTCGGCAGCCGCGGGCTCGGCCGGTTCAGCGCCCTGGTGATCGGCTCGGTGGCGGTGCACCTGGCGGCGCACGCGGCCTGCCCGGTACTGATCGTCCGCGGCCGGCCGGATCCGGAGGGCGACGTGCTGGTCGCGGTGGACGGCTCGGGCGTGGGCGCGGAGGCGGTGGGCTTCGCCTTCGCGGAGGCCACCGCACGGAGGGCCCCGCTGACCGCTCTGCACGCCTGGCACCCCCACACGGGTCCGGCCGACCGGGCGGAGCCGGTCCCGGCCGACGCGGTGGTCGGCTGGCGCGAGAAGTACCCGGACGTCGACGTCCGGATCCGTCTGGTGGAGCAGCACACCCGCCCGGCCCTGATCGAGGCGAGCCGCGACGCCCAGCTGATGGTGGTCGGCGCCCGCGGCCGGGGCGGCTTCGCCGGTCTGCTGCTCGGTTCCACCAGCCAGGCGGTCATCCAGCACGCCCACTGCCCGGTCGCGGTCGTCCGCCACACCGAGGCCGCAGGCCCGGCCTGAGCCGTGTCCCGGGTCGCGGGGCCGCGACCCGGGGCGTACGGCCCCGCCCGGGCCTCAGACCAGCAGCCGCAGCCGGGCGGCGGCGACGCCGACCCGCACGGTCTGGCCCCAGGCGAGTTCCAGGGCGTCGCTCTCGATGCCGTCGCCGAACGCGACCAGCCGGTCCGACTCGACGGTCAGGACCAGCCGGTGGCCTGCGTCGAGCAGCCCGTGCACCCGGCCGGTGCCGGTGGCGGGGGAGGGCCAGGCCTCGCGCACGAACCAGGCGAGTGCGGCGGCGTCCGGCCCGGGCAGGGCGAGCGGGGCCCCGCGCTCCAGCCAGGCGGAGCGGCACCAGCCGGTGCCGCCCGTGCCGGTGCCGACCAGGACGCCCGAGGACGCCTGGGCCTCGCCGGCGTCGGGGCCGTCCGGAGCGTCCCCCGGGAGGCCCTCGACAGCCAGGCGGTAGCGGGCCGTCTGGTGGCCGGGCTGCCCGACGTAGACCTCGTTGAGCGCGAGCAGCCGCTGGGTGTCGTCGGCCACCGCCTCGACCATCGTGCGCTCCTCGACGCGCCGCGAGACCCCGGGGCCGGCGGCGGCCGGCAGGAGCAGCGGCAGCGCGTCCGCGCGGTGCCGGACCAGGACGCCGGGGTTGCGGCCGGGGTCGGCGTCCACCCCGATCACGGGTTGCCCGGCGAGGTACTTGGCGACGTTCGCGACGAGGCCGTCCTGGCCGACCACGACCACCACGTCCTCCGGCTCGAAGAGGAACCGGGGCAGATCGGCCCGTTCGACCCGGGTGCGGCGCCAGTCGAGCGGGACGGCGCCGGCGGCCCGGGCCAGGGCCTCGGCCTGCCGCCGGTGGCGCCGCTCGACGTCCTCGATCGAACGGCCCCGGCTGTGCAGGAAGTACGAGGCCTGGCCGGGCGTCCCGTGGTGGGCGACCAGTTCCTCGTACTCGGTGCGGCGGTGGACCAGGACCGCCCGGGGCGCGAGCGTCACCGCGCGCCCCCGCCGCCCGCCGTACCGCCGCCCGCCGGACCCTCACCCGCCGGACCGCCCATGGCGCCGAGCTTGGCGAGCAGGCCGGTGACCAGGTCCGGGGTGAGCGTGAGGTTGTCGATGCGCGGCAGGTGCTCGGCCAGCCGCATGAGGGCGAGAGCCCGCAGCACGGCCGGGTCGGCCTGCTGGTGGGCGGCCAGCCAGGCCGCCTCGCTGGAGGCCCGGGCGTCGCCGAGCGCCCGGGCGGCCTCGGCCTCGGCGACCGCGAGCCTGCTGCGGCGCTCGGCCTCGGCGTCGGTGCGGATCCGGTCGGCGGCGGCGTCGTCCTCGGCCTTGAGCCGGGTGTTGGCGGCCTGCTGGGTGATCAGCTGTTCCTCCCGCCGGGCGAGTTCGATCCGGTTGGCGAGTTCGTTCTCGGCGATGCCGCGCTCGTGCTCGACCGCGACGGCCCGTCGTTCGAACGTGGCCCGGTCGGCCTCCTGCTGGACCAGTTCGCGGGCGGGGGTGCGCAGCGCGCGTTCCACCTCGGGTTCGGGGCGCAGGGCGACGACGCGGACGGCGATGACGGCGAGCCCGGTCTCGGCGAGCCGCGGTTCGGCGGTGAGACCGGTGGACATCCGGTCGCGGACGGTCGCGACGCCGTCGGCCAGCGCCGCGGCGAGCGGGGTGCGGGCGAGCAGGCCGAGGGCGTGCTGCTGCGCGGTCTCGGTGAGCAGGGTGGCGAGCTGGTCGAGCGGGGCGGCCCGCCAGGCGCCGGTGTCGGGGTCGATGCCGAAGTCGACGCGGGTGGCGGCGGTGGCCGGGTCGGTGATCCGGTAGGTGAGGGTGGCCTGGACGGTGAGGTCCTGGAAGTCGGCGGTGCGGGCGTGGAAGAGCATGGCGAGTTCGCGGTCGTCGACCGGGACTTCGGAGAGGGCGGCGGTGAGCGGGCGGAACCAGAAGGCGAGCCCGGTGCCGTCGTGCGTGAGGCGGCCGCGCCGGAAGTGGCGGATGTGGGCGGTCGGGACGGCGCGCAGGTGGCGCAGTCCGAAGCGCCTGGTGATGTCGGCCATGAGTGCGTTCCCCTTGTCGTCACGCCGACGATATGGGGCGCCACTGGATCTCGTCAAGGTGACGAGAAGGGAAGTCCGGCCCGGTCGCGGGAGCCGTGGGAGGATCGGCTGGTGCTGAGGATGCGAACGAAGAGGCCGGCGACGACGCACCCCGCCGGCCCCGGGGCGGCCGTGCGGCTCTCCACCGCGCTGCTCGCCGTCTGCACCGGCGCCTGCGCCGTCCTCGCGGTCGGCGCACCGCCCGCCCGCGCCGCCGACGGCCCCGGCGAGGCGTTCACCCTCACCGACCCGCGAATCACCGAGTCCAGCGGGCTCGCCGCCAGCCAGGTCCACCCCGGCGTCTACTGGACCCACAACGACAGCGACGACGGCCCGTACGTCTACGCGGTCGACTCCGGGGGCCGCACCGTCGCGACCGTCACCCTGCGCGGCGTCGAACCGCGCGACGTCGAGGCGGTCTCGCTCGGTCCGGACGGTCGGCTCTACCTCGGCGACATCGGGGACAACCTCGGCGGCAAGTGGCCCGAGGTCTGGATCTACGCCTTCGCCGAACCCGCCGAACTCCGCGACCAGACGGTGGAGGTGACGCGCTACAAGGTCCGCTACGAGGACGGGCCGCGCGACGCCGAGGCGCTGATGGTCCACCCCGTCACCGGCCGCGCCTACATCGCCAGCAAGCGGCAGGGCGGCGGCGGCCTCTACCAGGGGCCCGAGAAGCTCTCCCCGACCGGTGTCAACACCTTCCGCCGGATCGGCGAGGTCTCGTGGATCACCGACGGCGCCTTCTCCCCGGACGGCACCAGGCTCGTCCTGCGCGGCTACTTCTCGGCCGCCCTCTACCGCTGGAAGGACGGCGCGCCGGCCCCCCTCGGCGCGCTCACGACCCCGTTCCAGCAGCAAGGCGAGTCGGTCACCTTCAGCGCGGACGGCCGGGCCCTGCTCTACGGCAGCGAGGGCAAGGGCAGCCCGGTCTGGCGCGCGCCGCTGGACGACGGTCAGCTTCCGGACACCGTGAAGCCGCTGCCCCGTCCGACCGCCACCCCGACGCCGGGTGCCGCCGCCCCGCCCGGTGGTGCGTCGCCGGACGCGTCGGCCCCCGGGGGCTCCTCGGACGGTCCTTTCGACCAGGCCCTCGGCGTGCTCTTCCTGGCGGCCGTGGTGGGGGCGGTCCTGGGCCTTCGGCGGAAGAAGAAGAGCGACTGACGGCGCCCGCCGGGCGCCCGTCCGGTCCACTCGCGCGGGCCGCGCCGGGCCGGCCCGGGTACCCGGGCCTGCCTGCTCCGCAGGGCCGCCGCCCGTCCGCCCCTTCGGTCTGTCCGTGCGCCGTCGGCCGGCCGACCGGCTGCCGCCGCCTTGATCCAACCGTCGGCACGTGTGCGAACGGGCGCCCCGTCCGGCGGATCGTTCGTCGACCCGCTCACCTGCCGTCGCCAACCAGGCCGATCTGTCGCCGATTTGTGACCAAGGTTGGCCAACACCGGCCCCTCGCGCGGTTTTCGTGGACGTAGTGTTCCGACTATGTCACGGAGAAGCCGCCGCAACGCCTCCCCGGAGCCCTTCGACACCTGGGTGCCACGTCCCCGGCGCCGCGAGACCCCGTTGGGCCTGCTCGGCCACGGGGTGAAGTTCCTCGGTTACAGCACCCTGGCCGGCGTCCTGCTGGCGGGCATCGCCCTGCCGGCGGCCGGCGCCCTCGGCCTCGGGGTGAAGAACAGCGTCGACGGATTCGACAACATCCCGGACGACTTCAGGACCCCGCCGCTCACCCAGGCGAGCTGGATATACGACTCGACGGGCGGCCTGATAGCCAAGGTCTTCGAGCGGGACCGCACGGTGCTCGCCGCCGACCAGATGTCCCCGCTGATACGCCAGGCCCAGGTGGACATCGAGGACGCCCGCTTCTACGAGCACGGCGCGGTCGACCTCAAGGGTGTCCTGCGGGCCATCTCCAAGAACGCCGAGAGCGGCGCCACCGTCCAGGGTGCCTCGACGCTGACCCAGCAGTACGTGAAGAACGTGAACGTCGAGAAGGCCGGTGACGACCAGGCGGCCGTGCTGGCGGCCCAGCGCAAGACCCTGGGCCGCAAGATCCAGGAACTCAAGTACGCCATCAAGCTGGAGGAGGAGCTGACGAAGGAGCAGATCCTCACCAACTACCTGAACATCACCTTCTACGGCCGCCAGGCGTACGGTATCCAGGCCGCCTCCCAGCGGTACTTCAGCAAGGACGCGAAGGACCTCACCGTCCCCGAGGCGGCGACCCTGGCGGGGCTGGTGCAGAACCCCTCCCAGTACGACCCGAAGCTCCACCCGGTGGCCGCGCAGAAGCGCCGCGACACCGTCATCGACAAGATGGTGGAGAACAAGCACCTCACCCCGGAGCAGGCCCGCGAGGCCAAGGCCGCGCCGCTCGGCCTGCGCTACAAGGAGCCGCAGAACGGCTGCATCACGGCGCAGTCGGGGATGGGCTTCTTCTGCGAGTACGTCCGTCGGGTGGTCAAGCAGGACCCGGTCTTCGGCAAGACCGCCGCCGAACGCAAGAAGCTGTGGGACCAGGGCGGCCTGGCCGTCCACACCACCCTCGACCCGGTCAAGCAGGCGGCCGCGCAGAACGCGGTGACCAAGCGGGTCAACGTGACCGACCCGGTCTCCGCGGCGATGACCATGGTGGAGCCGGGCAGCGGCCGGATCCTGGCAATGGCCCAGACCCGCCCGTACGGGCTCGACCCGAACAAGAACCAGACCGTCGTCAACTACAACGTCGACGCGGCGATGGGCGGTGGCAACGGCTTCCAGCCGGGCTCCAACTTCAAGCCGATCGTGGCCGCCGCCGCCCTGGAGGCCGGCCTGCCGGCCACGCAGTCCTACCCGTCGCCGAACCGGATGGAATGGCCGACGATGAGCACCTGCGACGGCACCTGGAAGAACCTGGCGAAGAACGACAAGAAGAACGGCACCATCCCCAACGAGTCCGCGGGCGAGGTCGGCCCGTACCAGCTCAAGGAGGCGATGGCGCTCTCGGTCAACACCTACTTCGTGCAGATGGAGCAGGAGATCGGCCTCTGCGCGGTCAAGCAGATGGCCAACAAGCTCGGCGTGGCGGGCAAGGCGAGCGGCAAGCCGCTGGAGGAGCTGCCGGCCCTCGGCCTGGGCACCCAGGAGGTGAGCCCGCTGGCGATGGCCAACGTCTACGCCACCTTCGCCGCCCGCGGCACCTACTGCGCGCCGCTCGCGATCAGCAGGATCAGCACGGTGGACGGCAAGGAGATCCCGGTCAGCCCGCCCAAGTGCGACCGGGTGCTCTCCGAGAACACCGCCGACGTCATCAACACCGTGCTGCTCGGCGTCACCGAGAAGGGCGGCACCGGGCGCGACCTCGGCCTCGACGACGACCGGCAGATCGCCGGCAAGACCGGTACCAGCGACGAGAAGAAGTCGGCCTGGTTCAGCGGCTACACCGGCAACCTGGCCGCCTCGGTCTGGCTGGGCGGCCCGGCCAAGGGCGTGCCGATGAAGAACATCAGGATCGGCGGCCGGTACTACGAGGAGGTCTTCGGCGCCACCGGCCCGGGACCGATCTGGCAGATGGGCATGAGCGACGCCGTCAAGGGCATGCCCGAGAAGGAGTTCGCGACCGTCCACATCCCGGACCCGCCGCCGAAGCGCGACCCGTCCGGGAGCCCCACCGGTTCCGGTGGCTCCCCGTGGCCGGGCGGTTCCGCGACGGACACCGCGCCGACCTGGCCCGGCGGGCGCAACACCGCCCCCGGACGGCCGCGCACCTCGCAGCCGGCCAAGCCCGTCCAGCCCGTCCAGCCGCAGACCAAGCCGGACGAGCAGGCGCAGACACAGTCCGACGACGGGTCCGCCGACGGCTGACCCCGGCCGGGTCCGGCGACGCGCCGACGACCGTGCCCCGGACCGTCCGAGACGGTCCGGGGCACGGTCGTTCAGCCGGGAGCGCCGGGTGTCAGTGCACGCCCTTGGCGGCCCAGAAGTCCTGGCGGGCCAGCACGCTGGTGTCGGTCTGGTCGGTGAAGAACCCGTCCACGCCCAGCTCGTACAGGTACCGGGCCCAGCCGATCGCGTCGCCGTACGCGTTCGGGTCGGTGCCCTTGCGGTAGTCGAGCGGCAGGAAGCCGTTCTCGTTGCGCACCGTGTAGGGGTGCAGCAGCAGGCCGGCCGCGTGTGCGTCCCGGACGAGCGTGGTCGGCGGAAGGAGCTTGCCTGTGGCGTCGACCGGTGCGATCAGCTGCGTGGTCGGGCCGATGCCGTGGGCGAAGCCGGCGATCCAGCGCAGCCCGGCCGGGGTCACGAGGTCGGCCACCGTGCGCCGGTCCCCGGCCAGCTCGAAGTCGTACGGCCGGCTGGCCGCGCCGCCGAGCAGCTGGATCCGCGGGTTGTCGACCAGCTTGGCGAGCCGCTGGAGACTGCTCGGCTCGAAGGACTGCAGGATCGCCCGCCCGTTGCGCCCGGCCAGCCCGGTGCGGCGCAGCTCGTCCGCGAGCCGCTCCTCCAGGGGCAGGCCGATCGACCGGAAGTAGCTGGGGTGCTTGGTCTCCGGGTAGACCCAGACGTCCCGGCCCAGCTCGCGACCGCGCTTGCGGGCGAAGTCGGCCACCTCGCGGAAGGTGGGGATCGCCCAGCGGCCGTCGTAGACCGTGTTCCGCTGACGCTGCTGCGGCAGCCGCTCCTTGGCCCGCAGGGTGCGGAGCTCGGCGAGCGTGAAGTCCTCGGTGAACCACCCGGTCTGCGCCGCGCCGTCGATGGTCTTCGAGGTCTTCCGGCCCGCGAACTCCGGGTGGTCGGCGACGTCCGTGGTCTCGGTGATGTTGTTCTCGTGCCGGACCACCAGGTGGCCGTCCTTGGTCGGGACGAGGTCCGGCTCGATGACGTCCGCGCCGAGCTGGAGGGCGAGGTCGTACGAGCCCAGGGTGTGCTCCGGGCGGTAGCCGGGGGCACCGCGGTGTCCGACGATCAGCGGGTGCGGCAGCCGGTCCAGGCCGGTACCGGTGCGGACCGGCGGGCGGGTGCCGGACGGACGGCCCGCGGCGGCGGCGCGCTCGTCGGCGGCGGGCTGCTCGGCGTCCGGCCGGTCCCCGCCGGGGGCCGCGAAGGCCTCCCCGGCACCGGCGGTGGCGAACGCCGCCGCGCCGATCCCGGCCGCGCCGGTGGCGCGCAGGAAGCGGCGGCGGGAGGATCCGGTGCCCTCGGCGGGCTCCGCCGGGCTGCTGCCGTCGAGCGGACGGTTCGTCATGGGTTCTCCTTGGTCGCCCTGGTGGCGTGGCGTCGGGGTCGTCGCCCGCAGACTAGGAGCCGTCGCGCCCGGCCGGGTGGCCTCCGGGCGAACTGCGGGAGAAGTTCCGACACCCACCGCCCGCCCGGAGAACGGGACCGCCCCGCCAACCGCTCCCGTCACGCCCGGGCAACCCCGCCCCGGGGAACGGGAGGGGGCCGGCCGCGGTCACGCACCGCGGCCGGCCCCGGCCCGGGCGAGCCGGGCGCCGGTCAGCCCACCGCGGCGCAGAGGGCGTAGGTCTTCTCCGCGTGCAGCAGGGACTCCAGCTCGGGGTAGCCCTGCTGGCGGTAGCTGTAGTAGGCCACGGTGTACTCGACGTCGCACCTGTAGGCGGCGGCGACCTGCTCGACCGGCTTGGGGTCGACCGAGAGGTCCCCGGTCGTGGCGCCGGGCGGGGCGGCGGCCTGGGCGGCCGCCGTCCCGGTGAGCAGGGCGGTGGCGCTGAGCGCGAGGACGGCGAACGAGCGGGAGAGACGGTTCATCGGTGCACACCCTTCGGGTAGTCGGTCTGCCCCGATTCTGTCCGGAGGGCTGATCCACTTCCCATCCCCGAAGTCTGGGATGCCGGCCGGTCCGCCCCGCCGGCGGCCCCCGTCGTCACCGGCTGCCGAGTCCGCGACCGCCGAGTCCGCGACCGCCGGGTCCGCCGCCGCCGAGTCCGCCGCCGCTGCGCCGTCGTCGTGTCAGAGCCCGGCGAGCAGCTGGCGGCCCTCCGGCCAGTCGCCGAGCCCCGAGTCGGAGTTGAGGTGCCCGTACGCGCCCGGCTCGACGTAGCGGGCGCCCCAGGAACCGGCGAAGTGGCGGGCACGGTCCGGCGTGACCCACGGGTCGTCGGTGCTGGAGACCACGACGGCCGGGAACGGGAACCGCGGCAGGGCGACCGGACGGAAGCCCAGGAGCTCGGGGACGTCGGCGTGGTCGATGTCGGCGGGGGCGACGAGCAGGGCGCCCCGGACGAGAGCGGTCCGCGCGGCCGGCGCCCCGGCCACCCAGCGGGCCACCGTCGCGCAGCCCAGGCTGTGCGCCACGAGCACCACCGGCCCGTGCGCCGCCGCCGTAACGATCGCCGCGTCCACCCGGGCCACCCAGTCCACCGGGTCCGGGTGGTCCCAGTCCGCCTGCTCGACCCGGACGAACGCCGGGTCGCCCGCCTCCCAGCGGCTCTGCCAGTGGTCCGGGCCGGAGCTCTGGTAGCCGGGCAGGACGAGGTAGGTGGTGCGGTCCGACATCGGGGCGGATTCCCTCCGTGGGCAGGGGTGCGGGCAGCAGGGAGTCTAGGCGCAGGCCGTTCAGGGGGCGTGCACCGCCCATGTCCGGCGCACGGGGGCGTACATGCGCCGTCGGATGCCCGTGCGCCCTGTTGCGCGGGCGCCGTACGGCGCGGAACGCTGGGTGCGGCCCGCGCCGGGATCCCATCAGGCGGGGCCTGTAACAGAACTGACGATCGATCGATTCGGAGGGATGTCGCGATGGCATCGAAGATCCTGCTCGTCACCGGGGACGCCGCGGAGTCACTGGAGGTGTTCTACCCCTACCAGCGGCTGCGCGAGGAGGGCTACCAGGTCGACATCGCGGCCCCTGCCAAGAAACGGCTCCAATTCGTCGTGCACGACTTCGTCGACGGCTTCGACACCTACACCGAGAAGCCCGGCTACACCTGGCCCGCCGACGTCGCGTTCGCCGACGTCGACCCGGCCGACTACGTGGCGCTGGTGATCCCCGGTGGCCGTGCTCCCGAGTACCTGCGCAACGATCCGGACGTGCAGCGGATCGTCCGGCACTTCTTCGAGAGCGAGAAGCCGGTCGCGCAGATCTGCCACGGCCCGCTGGTTCCGGCCGCCGCCGGGGTCCTGGCCGGGCGCACCAGCGCCGCCTACCCGGCTCTGGAGCCGGACGTGCGGGCGGCCGGCGCGAGCTACGTGGACGGCGAAGCGGTGGTCGACGGGGTGGTGGTCTCGGCGCGGGCGTGGCCCGACCACCCGGCGTGGCTCCGGGCGTTCGTCGAGGTGCTGCGGGTGAAGGCCCCGGTCGCCTGATCCCGAGGCCGGTGCCGGCACCGACCTCCCGGTGCCGGCCGCCGCCCCTGAGTCTCCGTCCCGGCGTCTCCACCCCTGGTCGGAGGCGCACCCCGAGGCCCGTCGGGGGCGCCGCCGACCTGAGGGTGAGCGACACGCGGCAAAGGATGGGACCAGGGGCGGAGAAGGTCCGGACCAGGGGCTGACGCCTCCTTCGTGTACGGCTGGCAGAGTGTCAGCTGCCATGGAAGGCAAGGGTGTTGTGGACACCCGTCGGCGCTGATTCGGGAGGCATCATGGCCGGGACGTACAGGGGAACGGTGGACGGCGGGGTCGGCGGCGAGACCGCGGACCGGGCGGGGGTGACGAGGCCCGGGCGCCGGCGCGGCGCGGCGGTCCGCGTGCTCGCGGTCGCGCTGGCCGGCGCCGGCCTGGTGGGCGTGGTCGCCCCGGCGGCCGGTGCCCACGGCGCGCCCGGGCCGGACGGAGTGGTCGTGGCGGGAGCCGGGAAGGGCGTCGACGTGAAGGCGCTGGACGACGCGGTACGCAGGATGGTGGAGCAGGGCGGGGCCTCGGCCACGCTGGCGAGGGTCAGCGAGCGCGGCCGGTCGGTGTGGAAGGGCGCGGCGGGCACCGCCGACTTCGCCACCGGACGGAAGGCCGGCGCGGACGGCCGGTTCCGCATCGGCAGCGTCACCAAGACGTTCGTCTCCACGGTGGTTCTCCAACTGGTCGCCGAGGGCCGGCTGAGCCTGGACGACAGGGTCGAGCGCTTCCTGCCCGGCCTCGTCCCCGGTGGACGCGACATCACCGTCCGCCAGCTGCTCGACCACACCAGCGGCCTCTTCAACTACACCGAGGACGACGCCTTCGCGCACGAGGAGAGCGCCGAGTCGATGCAGCGGTGGCTCGACACCGGGCGCTGGACGGTCTACCGGCCGGAGCAGCTCGTCGCGATCGCCAACGGCCACCAGCCCTACTTCGCGCCCGGGCAGGGCTGGCACTACTCCAACACCAACTACGTCGTGATCGGGCTGCTGATCGAGCGGGTCACCGGTCGCAGCTGGGCCGACGAGGTGGACCGCCGGATCGTCCGGCGGCTCGGCCTGACCGCCACCTCGATGCCGATCCACTCGACGACCGTCCCCGGTCCGCACGCACACGGCTACTACAAGCTGCCCACCGGCCCGGCCGACGTCACCGAGCTGGACCCGAGCATGGCGGACGCGGCCGGCGCGGGAATCTCGAACACGGCCGACCTCACCACCTTCCTCAAGGCCCTGCTCGGGGGCAGGCTGCTGCCCGCCCGCCTGCTGGCCGAGATGAAGGCGGTCACCCCGCAGAGCGGCGAGGCGCAGTACGGCCTCGGTCTCCAGCGGACGCCCACCGCCTGTGGCGACGTCTGGGGCCACGCCGGTGGCATCCCGGGCTACAACACGTTCGTGTTCGGCGACGCCGACAACCGCCGGCAGTTCGCGGCCTCGGTCAACGCGTACGACGTCTCGGACCTCCCGGCCACCAACGCGGCGTTCGACAACCTGATCAACACCGGTGTCTGCGGCGGCCCGCCGCCGGCCCCCGCCGCCGGTGCGCCCCGCACCGTCGTGCCGGCCGTGGAGGGCGTGCTGGACGGTCCGCGCACCTGACCGGTGCCCGACGGGAACTGACCGGCGCCGGGGCGGCAGGCCCGGGCCCCCCGGCCGGTCCGGCGGCCGGGGATGCCATCATGGCCCGCACCTGATGGGCGGTCGTCACCGGGAGGACGCAGCATGGCAGAGCCGTTGATAGCCGAGGTCGCGGGCCGGGCACCCGCCGTCGACCCGACCGCGTTCGTCGCGCCGAATGCGGTCGTGGTCGGCAGCGTGACACTCGGTGCAGGGGCGAGCGTCTGGTACGGCGCGGTGCTGCGCGGCGACGCCGAGGCGATCACGGTCGGCGCCGGCAGCAACGTTCAGGACAACTGCACGCTCCATGCCGACCTCGGCTTCCCGCTGGTGATGGGCGAACGGATCTCGGTCGGGCACAACGCCGTGCTGCACGGCTGCGTGATCGAGGACGACGTCCTGGTCGGGATGAACGCCACCGTGCTGAACGGTGCCCGGATCGGCGCCGGCTCGCTGGTGGCGGCCGGTGCCGTGGTGACCCAGGGCATGGAGGTCCCGCCCGGCTCCCTGGTCGCGGGCGTCCCCGCCAAGGTCCGGCGGGAGCTGACCGAGGACGAGCGCGCCGGCATCAAGGTCAACGCGGAGGGGTACCGGCTGCTGGCCGAGGGCCACCGGGACCTCCGTCCCGTCCCGCCCGCCCCCGGCGCGCCCGCGTAGCGGAGCCGCCCGGGCCGGGCTCGGCCCGGGAGGCTCCGGTCGGGTACCGCTCAGCAGCCCGCGCCGGCCCCGGCGCCCACCACCCGGTCGCCGACGTCCGCGCGGACGCCGGCCTCGGGGGCCGGAGCCGGGCCGGGAACGCTCGACGGGCCAGGCCCGGCCAGTGCCTTCCGGCGGCGGTCGAGGGCCCAGGCGAGGACCGCGATCACCGCCCCCGAGGCCGCCAGCCCGGAGCCGACCAGCGTCGGCGAGGTCCAGCCGAGCCCGGCGTCGAGGGCGAGCCCACCGAAGTACGCGCCCTGGGCGTTGGCGAGGTTGAACGCGCCCTGCACGGTCGCCGAGGCGAGCGTCGGCGCGCCGCGGGCCTCGCGCAGGACCAGGGTCTGTACGGCCGGCACGATCGCGAAGCCGAACAGCCCGACCAGCACCACCGTCACCGCCGCCGACCACTCGGTGCGTGCGGTCACCGCGAACAGCGCCAGTACGGCGGCGAGCAGCAGGAACGCGGCGCAGACCGTCGGTCGCAGCGCACGGTCGGCCGCGTATCCGCCGAGCACGTTGCCGATCGTCATCCCCACCCCGAACAGGGCGAGCACCAGGGTCACCGACCCGGTCGCGTACCCGGAGACCTCGGTGAGCAGCGGGGTGATGTAGCTGTAGCAGGCGAAGAACCCGCCGCAGCCGAAGACCACGGTGGCCAGCGCCAGCCAGAGCTGGCCGCTGCGGAACGCGCCCAGCTCGTGCCGGAGGCCGGCCTGGGCGGGGGAGGGCAGGTGCGGGACCAGCCGCGCGATCGCGATCGTCCCGGCCACGCCGATCACGACCACGACCAGCATCGTCGCCCGCCAGCCCAGGTGCTGGCCGAGCAGGGTGGCGGCCGGTACGCCGACGATGTTGGCCACGGTCAGGCCGGAGAACATCACGGCGACGGCCCGGGCCCGCCGGTGCGGGGCGACGAGTTCGGCCGCGGCGACCGCGCCCGCGCCGAAGAAGGCGCCGTGCGGCAGCCCGGTGATCAGCCGGGCGGCGGCCAGGGACCAGAAGTCGGGGGCGACCGCGCAGAGCAGGTTTCCGGCGGCGAAGAACCCGGCGAGTGCGACCAGCACCGTCTTCCGGGGCCGGCCGGCGGCGAGGGCGGTGAGCAGCGGAGCGCCGACCACCACGCCGACGGCGTAGGCGGAGATCAGCCAGCCCGCCTGCGGGATGGAGACGTCCAGGTCGCCGGCCACTTGGGGGAGCAGCCCCATGGCGGCGAACTCGGTGGTTCCGATGGCGAAGGCGGTCACGGCCAGGGCGACCAGCGCGAGAGGCAAGGGGATACTCCGGGACGAGCGGGAGGAGTCAGGATTGTTCGGCCGAAATCCTAATCCGGTCTGATGACCACACCGTGTGGCGGTCATGGCGGACCGGTGACGTACGGGGGTCGCCAGTCGGGCGCTCGCGCGCAAGACTGGGAGCATGTGCCGCAGTATCAAGACGCTGAGACCACCCGTGACGCCCGACGCCTCCGAGGAGGACTTCCGGGCGGCAGCCCTCCAGTACGTGCGGAAGGTCTCCGGTTTCCGGGCCCCCGCCGCGCACAACCGGGAGGCTTTCGACCGGGCCGTGGACGCCGTGGCCGAGGCGACCGGGCGGCTGCTCGACGAACTGGAGGTCCGCGGCGCCGTCGCACGGTCCGCCGGAGCCTCGGCCTAGCACCGGCCACGGGCCCGCACCGGCTCGGCGGCGGCGACCAGCGCCCGGGGCCGTGACGAGAGACGACGACCAACGGCAGACCGGCGGTGACCCGGAACGACCCGGAGTGACCGGCAGGACGAGCAGGACGAGCAGGGACCAGGAGGCCGGCGATGAGTTCAGCCAGCCGTTACGCACTCACCTTCCCCGGCACCCCCGGCACCCAGGCCCCGCAGGACGTCGTGGTGGTCGCCCGCACCAGCGCGACCGGCCCCGGCGGCCACCCGGTGTACGAGGACGCCAGCGGCATCGTCCGGGCCGAGATCAGCGACGCGGGGGAGGTGCGGATGCTCGCCAGCGGAGGCCACCAGACGCCGCACTTCCCGGTCCACGCCGAACCGCTGCCCTGAGCCCGCCGCCCTGAGCCCGCCGCCACCCGGGCTCCGCCCACTGCCCGGAACCCGCCCCGACCGCCGGGCCCCGCGCACGGCGTCGGGCAGAATCGCGGTATGACCACAGCGAGCTGGCAGGGCACGGTCATCGCCGAGAGCGATGACACCACCGTCGTCGAGGGCAACCACTACTTTCCGGCCGACTCGGTGCGCGCCGAGTACCTGCGCCCGTCCGACACCACCACCGTCTGCGGGTGGAAGGGCACGGCGGCCTACTACACCCTCGACGTCGACGGGCTGACCAACCCCGACGCAGCCTGGTACTACACCGACCCGAAGCCGGAGGCGGAGCACGTCCGGGACCGGGTGGCGTTCTGGCGCGGGGTCGAGATCACCGGGTGACGCGGCGGGGCGGCGGCGGGCGGCACGCGGCCGTGGCGGGACCGTCACAGGACCCGGACACCGGTGGTGCGTACCGCGCCGCACCACCGGGTACCCGCGGAACATGGCAATCTTCAGGAAGCCGGGACGCGGGAGTGAGCCCGAGCCGACCCCGGACCGTGTCGCCGACGAACTCGCCGAACTGGTCGAGGAGCTGGAACGCCCCGTCCCGGAAGCCCCAGGCGGCCCCGTGGGACAGGTCGTCGAGTACGGCGCCGGGGTCGAACGCGGCCGCCGGCGGGGCGCCCGGCTGGTCGCCGACATCGCCCGTCGGCTCGGCACCCGCGGCCAGGCCGCGGCCAAGGGAGCCGCGTACGGCGGCCGGGCCCTCGCCGAACAGCTGATCCACACGGCGCCGCGCATCCCCGTCCGCAACCTCGCGACACTGCGGGCCCAGCACCCCGGTGCCGCCGACCCCGACAAGCTCGCCGAGCTGCTGATCGTCGGCGCCGGCCGGGCCTCCAGCGCCCTCGGCGCCGGGGTCGGCGCCGCCGCGATGCTCCCGGTGCCTCCGGCGATGCCGCTGGAGATCGCCGCCGAGACGCTCGCCGTGGCGGCCGTCGAGATCAAGCTGATCGCCGAACTCCACGAGGTCTACGGCGTCCCCGCCCAGGGCAGCACCGCCCAGCGGGCCGCCGCGTACGTCACCGCCTGGGCCAACCGCCGCGGCATCGACGGCTCCCTGCTCGTGAAGCCGGCCGGCCTGGCCGCGATGGCCCTCGGCTCCGAGGTGCGCCAGCAGGTCCGCCGTCGGCTCACTCGCAGCTCGCTGCGCCGGCTGCCCTCCCTGACGCCGCTGCTGGTGGGCGCGGGGATCGGGGCCACGGTGAACCGCCGCGACACCCGCAAGCTGGCCCGCGAGGTCCGCGAGGACCTGAAGGGCCGCCTCCCGGTGGACCCGGGCTACTGGTCGGCCGCCGCCCCGGTGCACCGGGGCGAGTCGCGCGGCTGACCGCTCGCCCCCGGCGCCGGGCACGGGGTGCCGGGGGCGGCGGGATCGGGCCGGGCAGGCGCCGCCGGGACGCAGGGGCCCGACGCGGAACCGCCGTCCGAACCCGGCCGCGGCACCCGTGCGCGGACCCGGCACCCGTGCGCGGACCCGGTGGCCGAAGGAAGGCCGAAGCCCCCGGGGCCCGGGAAGTCGAGGGAGCCCCGAGAGCCGTCGGCCCGTGCCGTCAGCCCGCCGGGGGTGACGGCGCCCCGGCGCCCCGCCCGGACTTGACGCCGTTGACCATCGCCTGGTGGACGGCCCGCGCCGCGGCCTCGTCGGACGCCGGCACCGGGCTTCCCGCCACGCTGTACCAGTCCAGTGCCCCCGTGTACTGCACGGTGAGGCGGGCCTCACCGTCCACCCACGTGGTGTGCACGGTGAGGTCGCCGGAGATCGGGCCGACCTCCGCGGTGGTCACTCCGCCCGGTCCGCTGATGATCGACTGGGTGGTCCAGGTGGCCCACGAGGCCCGGGGGTCCACCGGCGGATCCACCGGTCCGGCGCCGCGCGTCCCGGCCGGTTCCGGTGCGGCCGAGCCCTGCCCGGCCGCACCGCGCCCTGCTGTGCCCTGCTGCTGTTCGGTCATGCGCCCATCCTCCCTCGCGGTCCGCCACCGCTCGCGGAGCGGCACCGTCGGTCGCGGAGACCGCCCGTGGGAGCGGGCGGCCTCGTCGTCACTCCCCCGTCGGGAGCGGTCAATCGCTCGCCCCCGGCTCCGCCAGGGAATCGCCCTCAGCCTGGGAGGTGTCCTGCGCGTGCTGGTTCTGCATCGAGGTGATGCCCTCCTCCGGGTCGGCCGCGCGGACGTCCTCGTCCCGGTCGGCGCCCACCTCGGAGCGTGCGCTCATGTCGGTCATCGCGGGCTCCTCTGCTCGGGCCGGCCGGGCCGCCCCGATCCGGCGCGACACGCCGCCGTGCCGGACGGACACCGGCCGTGCTCTCTCTCGCCCCTCAAGCCTGCCTCCGCGCCCGCGCCACGGCCAACCGGACCGGCCCGGAAGCCGGCGGGAGGTCGTGCGAAGGACGGTGCGGAGGCCCTACGGAGGCCGCACGGGCGACCTTCGGGGGGAAGGCTGCCCGGCCTTTCGAAGAGCATTCCTGTGACTGACCACCCGACCCGGCCGCCCCCCCCGAGCCCTGCTCCACGGGACCCCGCCCGCCCCCGCCGGCCGCCCCCGCCCGCCCCCGCCGCCCGCCCCCGCCGGCCGACGGCCCCCGAGGTCACCAGCTGACCGGCAGCGACCTCAGCCCGTAGATCACCGCCTCGGTGCGGAAGTCCAGCTCGCTCTCCGGCACCGCGAGCCGCAGCCCCGGCAGCCGCCGGAACAGCGTGGCCAGCGCGATCTGCAGCTCCGCCCTGGCCAGCGGCTGGCCCAGGCACTGGTGCACCCCGAAACCGAAGGCGACGTGCCGTCGCGCGTCCCGGCCGAGGTCCAGCTCGTCGGTGGGCAGCCGGTCCTCGCCGCCGAACAGCCGCTCGTCCCGGTTCGCGGTCGACAGCATCGCGATCACGCCCTCCCCGGCGCGGACCGGCGTGCCGCCCAGTTCGACGTCCTCCACCGCCAGCCGCGGCACCCCGGTGTGCACGATGGTGAGCAGCCGCAGCAGCTCCTCCACCGCTCCGGGGAGCGTTGCCGGGTCGGCCAGCCGGGCGGCCTGCTCCGGGTGGCGCAGCACCAGGGCGGTGGAGAGCCCGATCATGTTGGCCGTGGTCTCGTGGCCCGCGACCAGGAGCAGAAGCCCGGTCGTGGCGACCTGCCGGGGGGTGAGGTCGTCGCGGGTCGCGAGCCGGCTGAGGATGTCGTCGCCGGGCCGGTCCCGCTTGCGGGTGGCGAGGTCGCCGAGGTAGTCGAGGAGCTCGTTCTGCGCCCGGGCGACCTCCTCCTTCGCGGCGTTGATGGTGAGCAGCAGCCGGCTGCGCTCCTGGAACGCCTCCCGGTCCGCGTACGGGACCCCGAGCAGCAGGCAGATCACCAGGGAGGGCACCGGCAGCGCGAAGTGGGCGACCAGGTCGGCGGGCGCGCCCTCGGCGGTCATCCGGTCGAGTGCCCGGTCCACGATCTGCTGGATGCCGGGCCGCAGCGCCTCCACCCGCCTGACCAGGAAGTCGCCGGTGACCATCCGGCGGAGCCGGGCGTGCTCGGGGTCGTCGAGACGGAGGAAGGACGGGTTGGTGGCGATGATCTCGCGCTGCCCGACGGTGAGGAACGGGAACTCGGGCCTGCGGGCGTCGGCGCTGAACCGCCGGTCGGAGAGGACCGTGCGGACCTCCTCGTAGCCGGTGACCAGCCAGCAGGAGGTGCCGTCCGGCAGTTCGGCCCGGCTGACCGGGCCGGAGCCGGCCGCTTCGGTGTACACGGGCGGCGGGCTGTACGGGCAACGGGTGTCGTGGCGGGCCGGGAGCAGCGGGGCCGGGGCGGTGGGTGTGCTCGTCAAGGTGAGGTCTCCTCGTATGACGACGTGGGCACAGGTCGACGAAGTGATGCGTGAAGTGATGCGCGAGGCGGGGTACGCGGCACGGTGCGGCGAACGGGGCGCGGCGCGACGGGGTGGTTCAGGGGCGGGGCGGGGAGGGGCCGGTGCCTACGCCGCGTCGCCGCTCGTCCGGCCGTCGGAGCCCCCGGCAGGGCCGGCGCCCTCGGTGACGGTGATCGCGCCACCCGGGCAGAGCTGGGCGGCGAGCCGGACGTCGGCGAACCGGGAGAGCTCCACGACGACCGGACGAAGCCTCACCAGCCCGTCCGCGTCGTCCTGCTCGAAGAGCTCCGGCACGGTCATGACGCACTGGCCGGAGCTGCAGCAGCGGTCCGGATCGACACTCACGCGCATGGTCGGACACCTCTCACTGGTGTGGCACCGGACTGCCCGGGCCGTGCCGCCCCCGCTGTCGGTGTCAACCTAGCCCCAGTTCCCGTCGCACACGAAGAGTGCGTGGCCGCCTTGCGTAGAATGGCCGGTTTGCCACTGCTCGGTGAACGCGTGTGGCAAAACCGACGTTTGATTGCGGATCGGACGGAGTGGCGGGCCGACCGGCCCGGGTGGCCCGGCCCGGTCGCGCGGCGTCCTCACAGCCCTTCGGCGGCGGCGATCTCCCGGACGGCGGCCACGGTGTCCGCCTCGGCCGCGGGCTTGTCGCTCCGGTAGCGCACCACCCGGGCGAAGCGGAGCGCCAGCCCGGCCGGGTAGCGGGGACTGCGCTGCACACCGTCGAAGGCGATCTCCACCACCAGCTCCGGCCGCACCCGTACCGTCCACGCGTCCCGCTCGACCTCACGGGCGAGCAGCGCCGCGGTCTGCCAGGCGAGGGTCTCGTCGGTCAGCCCCTTGAAGGTCTTGCCGAGCATCACCCACGGCCCCAGCCCCGGTTCGGTGCCCGCGCGGGCACCGAGGTGCAGGTTGCTGAGGAGGCCGCTCCGCCGCCCGCTGCCCCACTCGGCGGCCAGCACCACCAGGTCCAGGGTGTGCCGGGGCTTGACCTTGATCCATCCGGCGCCGCGCCGGCCCGCCCGGTAGCCGGCCGCCGGGTCCTTGACCAGCACCCCTTCGTGTCCGCGCGCGAGGGTGGCCCGGAAGAAGGCCAGCGCCTCGTCGCCGTCGTCGGTCTCGGCGCGCGCCACCCGCAGGTCCTCCGGGACGGCCCCGGTCAGGGCGGCCCAGCGTTCCCGGCCGGGCCGGTCCACCAGGTCCTCGCCGTCCCGGTGCAGCAGGTCGAAGAAGTGCACGCTGAGCGGGACCTCGGCGCGCAGGCGTTCCGGGTCCCGGCGGGCGGCGGTCCGGGCGGCGGTCTCCTGGAAGGGGCGCGGGCGGCCGTCGGGGCCGAGCGCGATCGCCTCGCCGTCCAGCACGGCAGACCGGACCGGCAGGGCCAGGGCGGCCTCCACCACCTCGGGGACCCGCGCGGTGATGTCGTCCAGCGAGCGGGTGAAGGCCGCCACCTCGCCGCCGTCCCGGTGCACCTGGAGCCGGATGCCGTCCAGCTTCCACTCCAGTGCCGCCGGGCCGTCGATCCGCTCCAGGGCGGTCCCGACGTCCGGCGCCGAGGCCGCCAGCATCGGCCGGACCGGGCGGCCCACCTCCAGCCGGAACGCGTCCAGCGCCGGCACGCCGCCGGTCAGCGCCGCCGCCGCGACCGCCCGCGCCGAGCCCCGGAACATCAGCGCCCGGCGCACGGCCGCCGCCGGCACCCCGGCGGCGCGCGCCACGGCATCGGCCACCACCGCGTCCAGCGCGCCCTGGCGCAGGTCCCCGATCAGGACCGCGCGGAGGAAGGTCTGTTCGGCCTCGGTGGCCCGCTCGAAGAGGCCCGCCAGCAGCCGGCGCCGCTCGGCCTGGGCGCCCGTGCCGTGCACGGCGGAGATCTCCTCCAGGATCCGCTCCGTCTCCCGGACCCCGAGCACGGGCTCGGCCCCGGCGGGCGGCAGATCGCGCAGGGCGGCCGGTCCGATGCCGGTCCGCATCCGCTGGGACTCGCCGGAGAGCAGTGCAACCGCCGCCGGGGCCTCCTCGGGGCCGAGGCCGCGCAGGCAGTCCGCGAGCAGTTCGGTCTTGGCCCGGCGGCCCGGCTCGGCCGCGACGGCTCGGGAGGTCAGGGCCAGGTGCCGGAGCAGCATCGCGGGCTCCTCGGGGAACGGGGGAACGGGTGGGCGGGCGGGGTCCAGCATCGACGACGCGGACCGATCGCGCGCGGCGGACACGCCCCGCTGCCGCCCGTCCCGCTCCCGGTCGGCGGTGCCGGGCGGTCGCGCTGCCCCGTTCCGCGCCGCCCTGCCGCCCTGCCGCCCTGCCGTCCTGCCGTCCTGTCCGCTGCCGCGGTGGAGTGAGGGCGGGACCGTACTTGGCCGGACTGTCGATCGGCTCCGAACCGACGGTCCGTCATGCTGTCCCGCGACCGCAGGACCGCACCAGGACCGCGCCAGGACCGCACCAGGACCGCAGCTACCCGGGGAGCCCGCCATGACGTCCGAGACCACCCCCGCCCGCTGGACCGTGGACGCCCCGGACAGCGGGGACTTCGCCGCCTGGCGGGAGCTGTTCCGGGGGTACTGCGCGTTCTACCGGGTCCCGTGCCCGGAGGAGAAGGCCGAGCTGGTCTGGTCGTGGCTCACCGACCCCGCCCACGAGCTGGACGGCCTGCTGGTCCGCGACACCGACGGCACCCCGGTCGGCCTGGCCCACTACCGCCCCTTCGTCCGCCCCCTGCACGGCGCCGTCGCCGGCTTCCTCGACGACCTCTTCGTCGCCCCGGCCGTCCGCGGCGGCGGCGCGGTCGACGCGTTGCTCGCCCGCCTGCGCGGGATCGCCGCCGAACGGGGCTGGAACACGGTCCGGTGGATCACCGCCGACGACAACCACCGGGCCCGCAGCAAGTACGACCAGGTCGCCGTCCGCACGATGTTCGTCACCTACGACATGCCCCCGGCGGCCTCCGCCCCCGAGACGGGGCACTGACCGGCCGGGTCGTCGGGTCGCAGGGGCGCCGGTCCGTGGCCGGGCCGGGCGGGCCGGGCGCCCGACTCGGCGGGCCCGGTCGTGGACCACGGCCACCGTGCCGTGCTCGCCCGCGGCCTGACTGACGAGTGTCCACGTCCCGGTGGGCAGGCCGTCGTCGAAGAGTCGGGGGCCGCCGCCGAGGAAGACGGGGAAGACCGTGAGCGCCAGACGGTCGACGAGGTCGGCCGCCGGCAGGGCCTTGATGACGCTCGCGCCGGAGAGCACGAGGATGTCGCCGCCCTCGGCGGACCTCAGATCCGCGAGTATCTCGGCGGTCGGTCCGTCGACGATCGTCGTGCGCTCCCAGGGCGCCTCGCGGAGCGTGGAGGAGAGCACCGCCTTCTCGGTGTCGACGAGCCACCTCGCGAAGCCCACGTCGCGCGGGTCGGCCCCCTCCGTGTCGAGGGCGGTGGGCCAGAACCCGAGGAAGCCCTCGGCGCAGATACCCCCACGGGGGTAGCGGCATACGGCCGGCCCCGCCGCACGTGGGGGAGGGCAGGCCGTCGAACCGCCGGACGGGGGTACGCGTCGGAGGGATGCGCACCGTACGTCGTGGTCCTCGATGTGCTGGACGGGCGGATCCAGACCGTCCGCCGCGTGATCAACCCCGACAAGCTCGGTCACCTCGGGCCGGTCGCCGACGCCTGGGCGGTCGACCGCGAGGCGAAGCGGGCCCGTCGACGGGCGGCCTGACCGCGACCGCGTACCCTTGCCGCGCCTGGCCGAGATGCTTCGGAAATTCGTTCGTACTTTCTGTTATCCCCCCTCCGCCGCGGGGTCTCCCAGGTGTCGGCACCCTCCCGACGGACCCGGATACAGGAAGCGTGCGCAGGTGAACAGCGAAGACCGGACGACCATCCTCCCCGCGACCGGACGCCAGGACGGCGTCGGTGGACGCGCCGCGCGGCGGGCCGTCGCACGGCGTCGCGGGTCCGGCCGCCGCGGCCGGCGGCGCGGCGGCCTCGGACCGATCGTGGCGGTGGTCGCAGCCGTCGCGGGGACCGGGGTGATAGCCGCGCTGGCCGGCGCCGGATTCGCGGTGTACCGCGGCGAGGAGGGCACCGACGGCGGGCAGCAGGCCGTGGCCTACGAGGCGCTGATCGCGGCCGAGGCCGGCGACCACGACGGCATCCAGGTCCCCGGGGCCGGCGCCGTCGACCCGGCCGCCGTGGCCGCGGCCTCCCCGGCCTCCGGTGACCCGGCCCGCGCCGCGACCGCGGCCCCGGCCACCGGTGGCACGTCCACCGCGCCGTCGACGACGCCGTCGCCGTCGGCCTCCGCGGTCGTGCCCGGTCCGTCCGGCTCGGCCGCGCCCGCCTCCGGCTCCGGCACGCCGCGCAACCCCGCCGCGAGCACCTCCGCGACCGCCACCGCGAAGCCGGAGTCTCCCGCCGCCACGACCGTCACCACCGCCCCCGCCAAGCCGTCCGCGACCAGCGCCCGGCCGACCTCCACCGCCGGACCCGGTGGGTCGAACAGCCAGTACGCGCAGCAGGTGGCGGACCTGGTCAACACCCGGCGCGCCCAGGCCGGCTGCGGGCCGCTCACCGTGGACTCCCGGCTGAACACCGCCGCCCAGGTCCACAGCGAGGACATGGCGACCCGCAGCTACTTCGACCACGCCAGCCCCGAGGGCAACCACGCCGACCAGCGCATCGAGGCGACCGGCTACCGCTGGAGCAGCTGGGGCGAGAACATCGCGCGCGGCCAGAAGGACCCGGCGGCGGTCATGGAGTCGTGGATGAACAGCCCCGGGCACCGGGCCAACATCCTCAACTGCTCCTTCAAGCAGATCGGTGTGGGCGTCCGGACCGGATCCGGCGGCCCCTGGTGGACGCAGGTCTTCGCCTCACCGTCGTGACCGCGCCCCGTGTCCCGCGTCCCGGATCCGGTCCCGCGTTCGGCCCCGGCGGCAGGGGTCGGGGCCGGGGCCGATCGGGGCGGACCCCCGCTGACCTCGGATTTTCCGAATCCGCGCGAATTGTTGTTATCTGAGCACTCCCCGAAGGTCTCCGAGGAGGCAGCGGCGGACGGACGACAGCAAGACGGAGTGCGGACCCATGAACGTTGACGTGCAGAGCAGGACCGGGACGACCCTGGTGCTCGCGGCCCAGGCGGGCGACCCGCAGGCGCGGGAAGCGCTGGTCGCCGCCTGGCTCCCGCTGGTCTACAACGTTGCCGGCCGGGCGCTGAACGGCCATGCCGACGTGGACGACGTCGCGCAGGAGACGATGATCCGGGCCCTCGACGGCCTGGACGGCCTGCGCGACCCCGAGGCGTTCCGCTCCTGGCTGGTCGCGATCACCATGAACCAGGTCCGTCGGCGGTCGACCGGGCAGCAGCAGGCCGCCGTGGGCGGTCTCGACGAGACCTGGGAGCTGGCCGACCCCCGCGCGGACTTCACCGATCTGACCATCCTCCGGCTCGGCCTCTCCGGCCAGCGCCGGGAGGTCGCCGAGGCCACCCGCTGGCTGGACCCGGACGACCAGGAACTGCTCGCCCTCTGGTGGCTGGAGGCGAGCGGTGAACTCACCCGCGCCGAGCTGGCCGCCGCGCTCGACCTGACTCCCCAGCACACCGCCGTCCGGGTGCAGCGGATGAAGAAGCAACTGGAGGCGGGCCGGGTGGTGGTCCGTGCGCTGACCGCCTACCCGCGGTGCCCCGAACTGGCCGAACTCACCGGAGGATGGGACGGCGCGCCCGACTCGGTCTGGCGCAAGCGGATCGCCCGGCACATCCGGGCCTGCGCCGCCTGCGACGGACTGGGCCGCGACCTCTTCCCGGCCGAGGGACTGCTGGCCGGTCTGGCCCTGGTCCCCGTCCCGATGGACTCCCCGACCGGGCTCGCCCTTCAGGCCGCCTCCGCCGCCTCGGCCGCTCCGCCCGCCGGCTCCGGAGGGACCGGGTCCGGCGCCACGGCGCCCGGCGGCTCCGGTGCGCCCCCGGCCGACCCGGCCGGAGGGCACGGCGGCTGGGCCGAGTTCGCCCGTCGGAAGACCGTCCTGGCCGGCGGAACGGCGGCCGTGCTGGCGGCGGCGACACTCGCCATGGTCTGGCCCCACCACCCGCAGCCCGGCGAGACCGTGCCCGAACCGACCACCCCCGCCGCCGCCCCCGACACGCCGTCGACGGTCTCGATACCCGCACCGCCGGAGCCCCGGCCGGAGACCCCGAGCGCGGTGCCGTCCCCGACCGTCACGGCCGCTGCCGTGCCCGCGCCCGTCGAGCCGCCCGTGCCGAGCACACCGCCGGCCACGGTGAACCCGAGCAGCAGCCGTTCGGCCACTCCGCCGCCCAGCCCGGAGCGCCAGCTGGTGGACCTGGTCAACGCCGAGCGTGCCAGGATCGGCTGCGGCCCGCTGCGGATCGACCCCAAGCTGCACGCGGCCGCCCAGAAGCACTCCGAGGACATGGTGGCGCGCGCGTTCTTCGACCACATCAGTCCGGACGGCACCCGCGCGGACTCCCGGCTGGGAGCGGCCGGCTACCGCTGGTCGCAGTGGGGCGAGAACCTCGACCGGGGACCGAGCGCCCCGGCCGTCGTCTTCTCCCGCTGGATGGACGGCGGGATCCACCAGTCGAACATGCTGGACTGCGCCTTCAAGGACGTCGGCATCGGCGTGGCCGGCGGCCCGGCCGGCCTCTACTGGACCCAGGACCTCGGCGCGCCGCTCGGCTGATCCCCGGCCGGACCACGCGGTCCGGCCAGGGTCATCGGCGGGGCGACCGCGCCCGCGTGACCGACCGTTGCGCCCACGGTCCGCAGGAGCGTCCGGCCGAGTGTCAGGTCGAGGTCAGGTCGAGTGTCAGGAGGGCAGCCCTACCAGCCCGGGCGCCTGGCCCGTCACGTACCCGGTCGCCTCCCCGACCACCCCGCCGGCGTCTCCGACCTGGCCGGGCAGCGCGTCCGGCGCCGAGGCCGGCAGCGCGCCCTGGAGCGGCCCGGCGAGGTCACCCTGCCCGCCGACGGCGGAGGCGTGGGCGCTGGGAGCGGTCAGGGAGGCCACGACGCCCACGGCGAGCGAGGCGACGGCGAGCATGCTGCGCTTCTTCATGCCCTGTCCAACGACGCTGCGCCACTCGGGTTACGGGCCGCCCCCGGCTGTCCCGCCCCGGCCGCCCCGGCTCGCTCCGGCTGCCCGGCCCCGGCCCGCCGTCACTCGGGGGCGATGGTCGGGGCGTCCACGGCCCCGCCGTTCACCCGGATCGAGTCGAGGATCCGCTCCACCGCCAGCACCGACACGGCGTCCGACACGCGCAGGCACGCGGTCAGCTCGACGACCGCCGGCCCGGACGGCGCCTGCACCGTCCGGTATCCCCGGAGCGTACGGGTTCCGCCCTGGACGACACAGGACTTCTCGGGTACCGCGTAGAAGAGGGGCCCCGTCTGGCCCTTCTGCTCGCCCGTCACCACCGGGTCCCGGACGAGCGTGAGGCCGACCAGCATCCCGCCGGCGTCGAGCGCCCCGTCGGCCAGGCAGACCCGTTCCCTGGTCCCGTTCCTGGTCGGGCACCCCAGCTCGCCGACGAGGGGCTGGCTGGCGGTGTAGCCGCGCGCGTACGCGGTGTCGTCCTTCCGGTTGTCGGTGCCGGGGACCGACAGCCGGTACCAGTCGGGCGGGATGTCGATGATCACCCCGTCCAGCTCGGGGAACCTGACCGGCCCGCCGGTGTCCGATCCGGTGCTGCGGCTCGGTGACGCGCTCGGGGCGGCATCCGGTGACGCACTCGCTGACGCGCCCGGGGGCACCGAGCCGGGCGCGACGGGTCCGGAGGACCCCGGAGCGAGCGCCGTACCCGGGGGGCCCGGTGCCAGGGCAGGGGCGGCGGCCAGCACGGCGGCGGTCAGGCCGACGGCCAGCCCGGTCGAGAGGGCGGCGGTGCGGCGCCGCCGCCGGGTCCGGGCGGCCCGCTCGCGGACCCTGGCCATCCGGTCGTCGGGCGCCGTGAGGTGAGGGGCGGCCAGGTGGAGCAGGATCCGCAGTTCGTCCTCGACCTCGGGGCCGGTCGGCCTGCCGTCGTCCGGGTCGGACTCACGCCCCGTCACGGTGTCCTCCGTGCAGCAGAAGCTCGCGGGTGGGCATCTTGCCCCGCAGGGCCTGAAGGGCGCGGTGCGTCTGACTCTTGACCGTGCCCGGGGAACAACCCAGGACCTCGGAGGTCTCCTCCACACTGAGGTCCTCGAAGAATCTCAGCACCACGACGGCCCGCTGCCGCGCCGGCAGTGCCCGGACGGCGGCGGCCACCACCTGGCCGACCACCACGTCCTCGAACGGGTCCGCGTCGGTCGGCGGCTCGGGCAGCCGGTCGTGCGGCAGTTCCCCGTGCCAGCGCCGGCGCCACCAGGAGACGTGCGAGTTCACCAGCACCCGCCGGACGTACGCCTCGGGCCGGTCGATGGAGATCTGCTCCCAACGGGGCCAGACCTTGGCGAGCGCGGTCTGCAACAGATCCTCGGCCAGATGCGGATCGCCCGTGAGCAGCCACGCCATCCGGAGCAGCCGAGGGCTGCGGGCGGCGACGAACTCCTCGAAGTCCGGTGTCGCGTCCCTCATCCTGCTGCCCCCGCCATGCCGTTTCCGCCGTTGTCTCGGTCGCCTCCGCCGCCGTGCCGGCGACGGAGGCCCTGCAGGTCGGCCGTGGCCGCCGTGTCCTCGCTGTCGTTCTCACGGCTGCTGAACGCGTTGGACCGGGTTTCCGGTTGCCTCGACGCAGTGACATTCCGAGCCCCGGCCGGACGGGCGGTGTCCGTTCCGCCGTCGCCCGGCCGTAGGCCTGCGACCCGGCAGGGGTCGGCTCCACGGTAGGTGAACCGGGAACCGCCCCGTACGGCGCCCCCCGGTCCCGCGCGGCGGTGGGAGTCGCGTCCGGTGACCGGTTCTCGAAACGGTGGTCCGTTCCCGAACGGTGGACGGCCCGCGAGCCGGCCGGGACTTTGCCGGGCGGCGGGCGGGCCGTGGACACCACGATCCGCGCGTCCGCCGGGGCCGTCCAGGGGCGCTCGGACGGCGCCAGGGCGCACCGACCCGGCGCGTCGGTCCGCCCGACCGGTCCGGGCCGCCGGTTCGGAGGACCGAACCGGCGGGGATCCGGAGCCGCCCAGGTTCAGAGCCGCCCAGGTCCAGGGCGGCACAGCTTCATCGCGGCCCAGGTCCGGAGCGGTCCGTGTGGAGCGCGCTCCGGGTGTCAGAGCGTTCCGGAGCCGCGCGGTGCCTCGGTGCTCCGGCGGGCGGCGCGTTCCACCTGGTCCACCGTCCAGCCCGGGTGGCCCGGCATCGGCGGGGTGTGCTCGCCGTACAGCCACTCCGTCAGGAACCCGCTCAGCTGCTGCCCGGAGACCTCGTCGGCGGTCCGCAGGAAGTCGGCGGTGGTGGCGCTGCCGTTCCGGTGGCGCTGGAGGAAGGCCCGCTCGATCCGGTCGAACACCTCGGCGCCGACCCGCTCCCGCAGGGCG
The DNA here is from genome assembly GCF_036290945.1 of Streptomyces sp. BE303. Taxonomy (NCBI): domain Bacteria; kingdom Bacillati; phylum Actinomycetota; class Actinomycetes; order Kitasatosporales; family Streptomycetaceae; genus Streptomyces; species Streptomyces sp. BE303. The sequence goes on along the minus strand of NZ_JAQYWZ010000891.1, from coordinate 80,769 downwards.
AACAGGACCAGCGCTCCGCCGGTGTACCGCTGGCTGTCGAAGAGGGTGGCGGCGGTCGGGGCGGCGACCGGGCCGGAGTCGTGGCGCCACTGGTCGCCCTTGGCGTACACCGACCGCATCCGGTCCGCGAGGGTGGTGTAGCCGGACGAGTCCGGCCAACCGCGCTCGTAGCGGTACATCAGGCCGTAGAAGTCGGCGTGGCCCTCGTTCAGCCAGAGGTCGGCCCAGGTGCCGGGGGAGACGCTGTTGCCGAACCAGGAGTGCACCAGCTCGTGCACCATGTGCGAGCCGATCAGGTGCTCGGGCTGGCGGAGGAAGTTCGGCTTGTAGAGCGTGAGCGTCTGCGTCTCCAGCCCGGTGAAGTCGAACGCCGCCGGGTCGTCCGTGTCGGCGGGCATCAGGCCGTACGTCTCGAACGGGAACCGGCCGAGGTGCGCCTCCGCCCAGGCGAGCTGTCCGGGGGTCAGCGCGAGGGCGGGCTCCAGCGCGGCGGCGCGCGCGGTGGGGACGACGTCCCGCAGCGGCAGCCCGCCCGGGCCCCGGCTCTCACGCACCGTGTACCGGCCCACCGACATCTGGACCAGCTCGGTCGCCATCGGCTCCCGTGAGCGGTAGCGCCGCGTGGTGGTGCCGTCGGTGTTCGGCTCGGTGGCGGCGAGCAGTCCGTTGGCCACGCCGTACAGACCGTCCGGCGCGGTGACGGCGATGGCGAAGCGGGCCTTGTCGCCGGGGCGGTCGTTGCACGGGAAGACGGTGTGCGCGCCGTCCGGCTGGCCCGCCACCGCGAAGCCGTCGGGTGTCACCACCCAGCCGGTGTGCGGCAGCGCGGCCCGCGGATCGGCCGTGTAGGCGACCTCCACCCGCAGGGCCGCGCCGCGCCGCACGGGCCGGGCGGGTACCACGGTCAGCTTCTCGTCGTGCGTGCGGAACTCCGCCGGCCGGCCGTCGACCCGGACCGCGTGCACGGTCAGCCCCAGGGCGTCCAGCTCCAGGCTGCGCAGCGCCGTGAGCGCCCGGGCGGTCAGCACGGTGGTGCCGTCCACGGTGCGGGTGTCGGCCCGGTACGTGAGGGCGAGGTCGTAGGCGAGCGCGTCGTAGTCGGTCGTGCCGAGCGAGGGGAACACCGGGTCCCCGGTGCCCGCGGTCGCCTCCGCTCCCACGTCCGCGCCCGGTACCGGGACGGCCGAGACCGGCGGGGCGAGGCCGAGCAGGGCGGTGGCGGTGAGGGCGAGGGCGGCGGCAAGGGCGGAGCGGCACCTCGACAAGGTGATCACCTCTCTCGTGTCGTACGGCGCGCTCCACGGCCCGGGCGCGGCCCGGTCCCGCAGAGCGACCTTCCGGACACGGAACGTAGCAGAGGGGTCCGACAACCCCCAGTCCGTTCGCTCCCGTCGACCCTGCCGCCGCCGCACGACACGCGGCCGTCCCTCGGACGGACCAGTGCGGTAGCCGAGCGGCTGCGCAGTGTCATAGGTTCGAAGAGCCCCACCCCCTGACGGGCGGGGCCACGGTCGCCGGAGAACCTGGCCAGGTCCGGCGGCCGTACTCATGCCTACGGTCGCACCCGCGCTCCCCGGCCGCACCCCTGCGGCCGTCCCCGACCGACCGCCCCGCTGCTCCCGCCCGGCCCGCCCGCGTCCGCCGGTGGTGCAGCCGCTGTCCGCGCGCCCGCCGTCCGCGCCGGACCGCGCCGGTCCGCCGCCTCGTAGGCTGGGCAGCCGTGCCGGCCGCCCAGCAGCCCCGTCGGTGCCCCGGACCGGCAGGAGCAGCCCCGTGACCAGCCCGCACTTCGTGGTGATCGGCGAATGCGTCGCCGACGTCGTCCGCACCGACGGCGCGCCCGACACCGTCCACCCCGGCGGCAGCCCGGCCAACGTCGCGTACGGGCTGGCCCGGCTCGGGCTGCCGGCCGCCCTGCTGACCCAGCTCGGCGACGACCCCTACGGCGGCTTGATCCGGGCCCACCTGGAGTCGGCCGGCGTCGCCGTCCTCGCAGGCCCGGCGGAGGGGCTGCGCACCCCCTCCGCGGTGGTCCGGCTCGACGGCGAGGGGCGGGCCCGCTACACCTTCGACATCGGCTGGACCCTCCCGGCCGGTGAACTCCCGCACCCGCCCGGCCACCTGCACATCGGCTCGATCGCCGCAGTCACGGAGCCCGGCGCGGCCTCGGTGCTCGCGCTGGTGGAGCACTGGCGAGGCCGTGCGGGCGTCAGCTACGACCCGAACGTCCGGCCCGCGCTGCTGGGAGGGCGTGACGAGGCCGTCCGCCGGGTCGAACGGTGCGTCGGGCTCAGCGACCTCGTCAAGGCGAGCGACGAGGACCTCGCCTGGCTCTACCCGGGCCGTGACCCCGAGGACGTCGCCCGCCACTGGCTCGGCCTCGGCCCGGCCACCGTCGCGGTCACGCTCGGGCCCGACGGCGCCTTCGCCGTCACCGCCGACGGTCGCCGCAGCGAGGTACCGGCCCGCCCGGTCGAGGTCGCCGACACCGTCGGCGCCGGCGACGCCTTCACGGCCGCGCTGCTCCACGCCCGCCACACCGGAGCGGGTCTCGACGAGGCACTGACCCGGGCCGCCACCGCGGCGGCGCTGACCGTCTCCCGCCCCGGCGCCAACCCGCCCGACGCCGCCGAACTCGCGGCAGCCCTGGAGGCCCCGGCCTCCGCGCCGAACTGACGGTACGTCAGGTCGGCGCGGATCGCGGGGCGTTCGGCGATCCGCCCCTCACCCCGCACCCAGTGGACGGGCCAGCTGCGTCTCGGAGTCGAAACTGCGGGCCGCGTCGAAGCTGCCGACGTGGTCGGGGTGACGGCCGAGCAGGGTGTGGGCGAGGGCGACGTCCTCGGGGGTGAGGCGGCGGGTGAGCGACAGATGCGGGGACCAGCGGCCCGGCACGTAGTGCTGGTCCGGGTCCTCGGCCCCGTCCAGCGCCTCCCAGACGCGGTGGTGCAACAGGACCAGATCGAGGGTCGGCACCACCGGCAGGCTCAGCACCCGCCGCCGGCTGCGCGCGCTGAACGAGAGCAGGCCGGTCAGCCGGACCGTCAGGGGCAGGGCGTCGCGGAGCAGCCGGTCGAGCCGCTCGGTGGCGCCGTCGGGCATCCGGGCGCACGAGGCCAGGGTCAGGTGCGGGCGGTGACCGGGGTGGGTGTTGTGCGCGAGGCTGTCCACGCCGCCGTCCGCCAGCCGCTGCCAGACCGTCCGCACGGCGCGGTCGAACGGCGCGTCGCAGAGCAGCTCAACGGTCTGCACGGTGCCCGCCGACGGCCGGTGCCGGCACGCTGCGTCCGGCCGGGGCGGAGCCCCCGGCCGCGCGGTCCGTCCGGCCGGGCGCGAGGTCCTTGCCGTACCAGACCTCGGCGTAGGGGCTGGTGCTGTAGGCGGGAATGTCCCGGTAGCCGTGCCGCAGGTACAGCGTGCGGGCCTCGACCAGGTCGAGACGGGTGTCGAGCACGACCCGCGCGGCGCCGAGCTCCCGGGCCGCCTCGTCGACGGCGGCCAGCAGCTGCGCGCCCCCGCCGGTGCCGCGCCGCGAAGGGCGTACGTACACTCTGGTCAGCTCCACCGTCCGGGGGTCGAGCACCCGCAGGCCGGCGCAGGCGTCGGCCGCGCCGTCGTACCGCCCGAGCAGGAACACCCCGGTGGGCGGGGCGAGGTCGTCGCTGGGCGAGTCGGCCAGCCCGGTCTCGATCTCCTGCGCGGTGCCCTCCCGGCCGAGGTGGAGCCGGTAGTACCGGTTGGCGACGTCCACGTAGTACTCCCGCAGCAGCGCCAGGGCCTCCGGGGAGCCGACGTCGGCGGCCGAAACGGTCCAGGATTCCGCGGTGCCGCGTGGCGTGCTGTTCGTCATGCGCGCATTATCGGTGCCCCGCGGCCCCGGCTGCGAGCCGTTTTCGATCATGCCGGACACCGGACGCCCGGTTGGACAGGGTGGGGATGACGCCCCTCTGGGGAGGCCGAATTGCGTAGGTCGCGAACTCGGCGTGGACCCCGGTGGGTGTGAAGCCCGCCTTGCGGAGGACCCGGCCGGAGGCGAGGTTGTCCGGTCGGTGCTTGGCGTGGATCTCCGGCAGTCCCAGGTGGCCGAGCCCCAGGGCGAGGATCCTCCGAACACCCTCAGTGGCGTGGCCCCGTTCCCAAGCGTCCGCGCGCAGGATGTAGCTGATGGTCGCGGTCGGGCGGTCCAGGTGGAGTTTGACGATCCCGAGAAGGTCGCCGTCCTCGGCCAGGCCGAGTGTGTACAGCCCGCGTGGGCGGCGTTCTGCCGCCGTCAGGGCGCAGGCCACGTACTCCCGGGCTTCGGAGGTGTTCATCGGTCCCCGTCCCAGGAACCTGACCGATTCGGGACCGTAGACGAGCCGGACCGCGTCGGCGTCGCCCGGGATCAGCTCCCGTAGGGCGATCACCCGCTGACCGCCTCGACAAGCATCTTCAGCTCGGCGGCGCTCGGCCGGTCGTCGGGACCGGCGAGCAGGACGTACCGCAGGCGGGCCTGGAGGGAGGGCCACGGCATCACGGTGGACATCGGGACGGCTCGACGGGCGATGGCCCTGAGCTTTTCCTCGACCGGGGCGTCCTTGTCGACTCCGCCGGCCTCGTAGTCCAGTGGCCACTCCCCGGTGATGCAGGTCCACAGGGTGCCGGCGAGGGCGTACACGTCGGCGGGTCGGGTCGTGTTGACGGGCTGCGGGCCGTCGAGGATCCGGGCAGCCAGTTCAGGGGCGGTGAGGTGGACCATCGTTCCGCCGAACGTCCGCCACGGGGTGATACCGACATGCCGGGACCAGGCGAAGTCCAGGAGACGGACACCGCCCTCGGTGTGAATACCGTGCTGGGGCTGGAGGTCGCCGTGCACCCAACCGGCCCGGTGCAGGTCCGCGACGGCGCGGCACAGCGCGACCGCGGCTTCCAGGGCTTCGTCCCGTCCTCCGGTGCCCTTGCGGACAGGCCGGAACACGTCCCAGGTGGACGGCCCGACCAACCACGGGGTGACGTACCACACCCCGCCGTCGAAGCGGCCGGCCGTCACGGTGTAGCCGGGGATCTGGTCCAGTACGGAGGCTTCGCGGGCGGTGACCTCGGCGGCCTCGCCGGCGCCGAGCTTGATGCCCACCACCCCGCGCGGGCCGCTGGCCTTCCACACCGCCGAGCCCCGCCGATCACTGATCTCTTCCAGCTTCAGGGGACCGCAGATCGCCTCCGCGACCGTCAGCGCCTCTGCGGCATCGGAAGTGAACTCGCCCATTCTCTGACTGCCTTCCATTCGCAAGGGATGTGCTCGAAGACGTTTCGCCCGTCGTCGACCGCCACGGACAGTGCCGTCGCGAGGTCGGGCGTAGCCTCCAGGAACCTCGGGTCCAGAGGCCGGACCCCGGCCCGTACCGGGAGGAACGAGAAGGACGGTGGCGGAATGCTCCGGCCGCGCCGGCCGGTCTCGACGGCGCCCTGGGTGAACTTGCCGAACATGACCCCGACCGGCCCGTACAGGTTCTTCAGCGCCCAGTGCGGCCAGGCCGTCAGCTCCCGGTGGTCCGCGCCCTCGCAGTGCCCGACCAGCACCACGTTCTCGCAGGTGAGAACACCGTACGGGCGCCCCATCAGCGGGCGGACCCATTCTGCGGCCTGCACTCCGGCGTAGAACAACTCGGCTTCCACGGCGTACCGGCGGCTGCCGGGGGCGATCTCGTAGACGGTCCACCCGGTCATGCCCCGTCGGGTGGACGGGCGCAGGAACGGACAGTGCTCGTACAGCCCGGTGAGGTAGGCGTCCACGTCGATGCTGGTCGGGTTCTCCGTCCGGGCTTCGGTGAGGCGGAGCGCCCCGGCGGTCGGCCGGGACGCTCCGTCACATGGTGCTGTGATCACTGGTGGGGCGTCGCCGGGGCCAGGTCGTCGCCGTCGCCGGGCTCGGGGCCACAGTCCCACTCGGCGACGACGGTTCCGGTCTCCCGGTACTGCGTGAGGGCTGCGGTGTTCACGGTGCCGTCGGCGCTCGTGAACCAGATGTCCGGCAGCGGCCCGTACGCCTCCTCGTACGCGGCCACCCACGTGATGGGACCGAAGCCCTTCGTCTCGACGTGTTCGAGCCTGCGGCCGGCGTGCTGGAGCACGAACGCGTCGTGTGCGGCCGGGTCCGCGACGAGGGTGTGCCACGCGGAGTCGATGGCGGCGGAGAACATCTCCGGCGCGGTCTCGCCCGCATCGATCCGGCGTGCGGCGATCGTGAAGAACCTGCCCAGTTCGGCCAGCTCGGCGCTGGGCTCGATGGTGGCGGTGCTCATGTGCCTCTCCGATCGGGTTGGCTCTGCTCGCCCGAGGTGGGCGAGCAGAGGTGCGAGGTGGAGCAACCCGGCCCGTCAGATCCGCCCGGGGGGTGCGTGATAGACCGTAGGAGGTGCGTACGACCGCTCTCCAGCGAGTTGCACACAGTTGCACGCCGATCACCCGAGGGTGTCTGTAGCCCGTCTGATCAACTCACGAGCGGCCGGCCCGTAGACGGCGGAAGCGGAGAGGTCCCGGTACCGTTCGGCGTACAGGGCGATCTCTGACGGCTGGGTGATCGTGAGGTACCCGGAGACAAGCTCGACATTGACCTGGGCGTTGTCGAAGAGCCAGAAGCCCTCGACGTGCATGGACACGCGGTCGCGGCGATGAGGAATGATTCCGAGGCTCACGTTCGGGAGGGACGCGCGCGCCAGCAGGTGCCCGAGCTGCTCGGCAGCGGCCGCTTCACCCGCCAGGCCCGACAGCAGGACCGCCTCTTCGATCAGGAAGGCGAAGGTCCGTTGAGGGTCGCCGAGGAGGAGTTGCCGGTCCATACGAACCTCGACAGCGGCCTCGACGTCGTCCACGGCGACCCGCCGCCTCTGCGTGGCGCGGAGCATCGCCGTTGTGTAGGCGCGTGTCTGCAACAAGCCCGGGACGATGCCCGGTTGGTAACAGCGGAAGCGACTGGTCCGCTCGAACAGAGGGAGGACGGCTTCCTGTGCCCTCCTGAGTCCCGTGCGCTCCATCCGCTTCCACTCCACGAACATGCCGTCGACGGACTGGAGGCTCGCGGCCAGGTCGTTCGTCCGGTCATCGGCATTGCAGGCGTGGCACCAGTCACGGATGTCCTGTTCGGACGGCGCCGTGATGGCGTTCTCGATGCGGGACACCTTGGACTTGTGCCAACCGCAGCGTGCGGCCAGGGCGAGTCCGGTCAGGCCGGATTGCCGGCGAAGTTCGCGCAGCCGGTCGGCCAGTACCTTCCGGGCCTGCTGGACGCTCGATGAGCGAGAGGTTCGCATGACACTTGACTACTCGGGCTCGTACTCCTGGTGGGGGGTGGCGAGGTCCCAGAGTGAACGAAAGGCCGAAGCGAAGAAGCGCACCAGCTCCGGTTCCTCGGCTTCGCCGACAACCTCGCGACGACTGATCTCGCCGTCTCCGGTGAAGTGGTTGACGACGGCCTGTGCGCCGTCGAACAGCCAGAAGTCGTTGGCGGGAAGGGCCGTGGCCCTGATCCTCGCGCGCCGGAGCCAGCGGACCTGCTCGCCGACCGCGACGTTGAGGTAGGTGACGTGGTGCTCGTACTTGACGTAGTCGGTGACCGGCTCGGAGACGATCCGGAGCCGTTGCACGGCGACACCCCGGGACACCGCCTCCTGGACCGCGGCCCCCCACGTCCGGAACCACTCGGGTCGGTCCTCGGGCGTGTAGCGGTGGCCCTGCCGCCACCTCTGGAACTCGGGATCGCTCGCACCGTAGGCGTCACGCATCTCCAGGTGGACGGCTGTTCGCGTGGCCTTGGCCAGCCCTTCACGGGTGGGCGATGTCACGTCACTCCTTTGTGCCCTCGCCCAGGGCGAGGATGAACTGGATCATGACTTCGGGGAGCCGGATCACGGTCTCGTGCTCGGGGACCTTGGTGGAGTGGCCGGGGATCGAGTCGACCTCCTCGCACCGGCGCAGATCTTCCTCGCCCGCCTTGTAGGACTGGATGAGCAGGTCCCCGTTCTCCGGGTCGCGCCAGATGGTCGGTGAGTCCTCGGTCGGGGTGTTCGGGATGATTCCCAGAAACTCTAGAGGCTGCACGATGCTCCCTGTGAACTGAGTTCCGTGTAGATGCACAACCGGTGGGCCCATCCTGGCGCGTGCACGGCGGACCTGTCAGGCGGTTCGTTCTGATGGAGTGCCGGCTCGACAGCCGGGGCTTCGCCACGGCCGCGGCCCGAGCTGCCGGAGGTAGGACCCCGTCCCTCGTGTCCCCCGAGGAAGGGCGGGGAGCCGGGACCGCGATCACCCTGGATGGCGGGGTGGCTGCGGGGGCGGGAGTGGGGTGCTCGACCCTCACGCGGCGTCATGCGGCATCGTCGGCGGCGTGGAGGAGCACCTGACCGTGGGGCGTGTGGCCGAGTTGGCCGGCGTGAGTGTCCGCACGTTGCACCACTACGACGGGATCGGTCTCGTGCAGCCGTCCGCGCGGACCGGGGCCGGGTACCGGGCCTACGCGGCGGCGGACGCGGAGCGGCTGCGGGAGGTGCTCGCCTCCCGTCGGCTGGGCTTCGGACTGCGGGAGATCGCGGATCTGGTGGACGACCCGACCACCGACGCGGTCGCGCACCTGCGCCGGCTGCGCGGCCTGGTGCTGGAACAGCGCGACCGCGCCGTCGCCACGGTGGCGGCGATCGACAGGGAGCCGGAGGCGCGGGCCATGGGGATCAGGACGACACCGGAGGAGCAACTGAAAGTGTTCGGAGCGCAGTTGTACGAAGCCATCGGATCCGACTACCCGGCGACGCGGCGCACCGAGCCGCGGATTGCCGAGAGGGTCTGGGACGCGCTGGGGGACGCCCGGACGGTCCTGAACGTCGGCGTCGGCTGCGCCGGCCCGGCCTCGTCCGGTGCCTGGTCGTGATGGAGGCACTGCTCGGCCGCCTGCCCGGAGCGGAACACGTCGTCGCGGGCGGCACCCCGTGGTGGTTCGGCTTCCACGCCGTGCCCGGCCTCGCCGAGACCGTCCTGGCCGGCAACGAGGTCCCGTACATCGACTGGTCCCAGGGAGCGGACCCGCCGATCGGAGGACCCGTCCCTCTTTGCTATCGACACCCGGTCCGTGCGTGCTGCCGCGGGCGTCCCGAAGACCACGACGGGACTGGACGCGAAGAAGAGGGCACCGGGACTCAGGCGTGAACTGGCCGTCGACGTGCTGGGGCTGATCATCGGGGTCGTGGTCCCGGCCGCGTCGGCGCCCGAGAACGCCGCCGGCACGGCCCCGACCACAGGCCCGATTTCTCCGCCACCCGAGCGGACTGCGCCCAGCCGTTCCAGCCGGCCGCTGAACTGGCGGTCCGGGCCGAGGCACGCAAACTCACCTGCGCCCCGGGCCGAAACTCACCACCAGGTCGGCGAAACTCCCCACCGCAGGTCAGCGCCCTGGGCCGGTCCGGGTGAGGCCGGTCGGGAGCGACGCCACCGGGAGCCGGTGCGCTTCACTTCGGCGGGCGCGTGAGCATGGCAGTCCCGGGCACCATGTTGCTGATGCCCGGGACTGACAGACCGGATCGCGCCCGACCGGGCTGGAGCCTGGTCAGCTCCGGCCCGCAGGCGTGGAGGGCGCTGCCGAGATGCCCCCATTCAGCCAGAGCGGCTGCATGGGGATCCCTCTCTCATAGGTATCGAGCTCCCACGTCGGCCGGCTGGCCGGCGGTTTTCCTACTCCGAGGCGGGCGGCTTCTTCTGGGGAGACCGGGAGGTCATCCACCAGCCTGGTTCACCACCACAGCTGGTCCGGAAAGTTGAGGCACGTGTACTGAACCACCGGGTTGTTGTCGGCGCCCCCCTGGACGAGAAGGCACTTGCCACTGTTCGCGTTCTGGAACTTGTACTGACCGGAAGAATTGACGTACACCGCCCAGAACTGGTCAGCGAACCCCGCACAAGTGGACTGGAAGGCGCCGCTATCGCCGAATCCCTGGGCCGCGAGGCACTTGCTGCTGTGGACGTTCTTGAGCTGGAAGAACTGGCCGGAGGAATCCGGAACGAGGTTCCACTGCTGGTCGGCGTACCCCGCACAGGTGAACTGGAAGGCACTGCTGTCGCCGAACCCTTGGGTCACAAGGCACTTGCCGCTGTTGACGTTCTGCCACTGGACGCCTGCGAGCTGGGAGCTCGCGATGTTCTTGCCGTCCGCCTTGGCGGTGATCCGGGTGAGGGTGGGGTCTGAGGCCGGGGCGTAGCTCGCCGCGGACGCGGAGGTCGTCATTCCGAGCAGCGAGGAGGCCGCCACCCCGACCAGCGCAAAAGCAGAACCGATAGCGCGGGATTTCCTGTTCAGAAACGCAAGCATTTCCATCTCGTCTCCCGTCGATTGACTCGGCAAAACCACCGAGTCGCGCCGCAATTGTTTGCGGTCGAGTTGACCGTAGCAGCGCCGGGCGCCGCACTCAAGACCCAACGTGCTCGAACCACTATGGTGTGGCGCGGCAATCCTCCCATTTTCCCCGCAATATCTACTTTTGAGGCGCCTTCGGTGCGATATGCATTCAAGTCGATAAATTCCAGGTTCCTGACCGCGCTGTGAGCCGGTTGGTAATTCGCGGCGGAATTCAGTCGTCCGCCTACGGATTTCGCACTCGCCCCGTAGGTGAAGATCCACGCAAAGGGTGATGGCGTGTTCGATCAGGCGATGTGCCCACTGGTGAAAGACCGAATCCGTGGTGCTGAAGTTGAATTCGTGACCACCGCCGGTCGGCCGTCCATGATCAGGCCGGTGGCGGCAAGGGCTCCGTCGATGAGGTGAGGGTCTTACTGGATCTGCGTCAGGCCGCGCTTGACGGCTCGGGCGGACTGGCCGACGGTTGCTGCGGCGAGGTTGCCGAGGGGGTGCCCTTGACCGGCGATCGGATGCCCTGCCGTGGGTTGAGGTCCGGCGCGTACGAGGGGAGCCGGGAGGTGGTCGGCCAGTCCATTCGGGACGGCCGACCGGCCTTGTGGCAGCTGAGCCCTGCCAGGGAGACCCGGCCGGCTCCCCGGCGGCGCACCCGCACGACCGGGGAGCAGCCGACCCTGCCCCAGGTCCTGGCGCGCGGAGGGCCCATCGACTTCCCGGCTTCGTCCTCGGAGTGCGTCAAGTCCGCTTCTGGTCGGAGCTTCGTTCGGGTTGAGTGAGGAATCCTTGGAGGGTGAGGCGTCCCGGGCGGCTGCGGGTGACGTTCAGGGCCGGGTCGCCGGTGGGCATGCCGAGGAGTTCGCGGACTCGGAATGCCTGGTCGGGATGCCGGTTGAAGGGGGCCGTGACGGTCTGGCGGGCGGTGTTCGCCTCGGACGGATCCGGTGTGTTCCCGGTCGGCGTGAGTTCGGCGACCGGTCACCGTATCCGCCACCGAAATTCTCTCGTCGAGTTGACACCTGTGGCCGACGACCTGGACCGCCCTGACGCGGCGTTCATGGCACACAAGACGCTCAATGAATCCGTTATTGGCATCGGCCTTGAATCGATCAATTTCTCCGGGAGATTCCTTCGGTATCAGGATTTTCGCCCCGAGCCGCAAGTCGATGACGGCAGCGAGCTTCTCAACCGTGGTGCGAGTCATGCTTATGGCGAAGGAAGTACGCCGACGTGCGTCAGGGGCCCGGGCCGACTGGGGATTGCCGCACTGTTCCGTCGCCGCTCCGCCGCTGCTCCGGGCGGGTGATGGGGGGGTTGGGGTGTGGGCGTGGCGGGGGAGCAGTGGGGCTATGGACAGACCATCAGATTGTCGTATTAGCGAAGGTTTGGCCGGGCGTCACCGGAGCCGTGCGGGGCTGGCCGCCGCGGTGTGCCTGGCGGCCGTCGTGGCGGCGGGCTGCGGCGGGCCGGCCGGGGGTTCGGCGGCTCCGGAGCCCGCGGTGGCCGGGGCGGGCGCGGTGACCGGGACCGGTGCGGCGGCCGACCGGGACGGGCCGCGCCCGCCCGCCGTGCCGCTGTCGCTGCCGGGGCCGGCGCGGGCGGAGGAGGAGACCAGCAGCGAGGCGGTGGCCCGCAAGGCCGCGACGGTCCGGACCGCGCTGGAGACCGCGCGCCGCTGGGGCCTGGAGCGCCCGCCGCTGGCAGCTCCGCCGCGCCCGGCCGGCCGCCCGGAGCTGCGCGCCGGGCAGGGGGTGAAGCTCGCGGAGGGCCTGCCGCCGGTGGTGTACCGGGTGCCCACCGAGCAGGAGATCGTCTTCCTCACGGTCGACGACGGTGCCGAGAAGGACCCGGAGTTCAACCGGATGGCCGCCGAACTCGGGATCCCGCTGTCGACCTTCGTCGCCGACTACCTGGCCCGCTCCGACTACGGCTACTTCCGCCAGCTCGCGGCCCAGGGTGACGCGGTGAACAACCACACGATCAACCACCGCAACCTCAAGGTCCTCGGGTACGAGACGCAGCGCGACGAGATCTGCCGCCAGCAGGACCAGCTGGAGCAGCAGATCGGCGCTCGTCCACGCCTGTTCCGGCCCCCGTACGGGGAGTACAACGAGGACACCCTGCGGGCCGCCGCCTCCTGCGGCATCGAGGCGGTGCCGCTCTGGAACGAGGAGGCGTTCCCCGACCGGATGGAGTACCGCCAGCTCGACCAGCGGCTCCACTCGGGCGACATCATCCTCACCCACTTCCGGGGCACCGACCTGTGGCCGGGCACCATGACCGACCTGCTCCGCAAGGTGGTCGACGAGGTCACCGCGCAGGGCTTCGCGCTGGCCCGGCTGGACGACTACCTGTAGCGCTGCGGGCCCGCCCGCCCCGGGGTGGGCGGTTCAGTCGAGCGAGAGGGCGTCGAGGTACACCCAGGCGCCCTCGTGCCGGACGAAGCGGCTGTGCTCGGTGAGAACCCCCTCCTCCCGGCCCTCGACGTAGTGGGCGCGGAAGGCGACCGTGCCCTCGCTGTGGAACGGCCCGCCCTCGGAGCCGGAGAGCACCTCCAGGCGCACCCAGCGCAGCCCCGCGTCGAACTCGACCGAGTCCGGCCGGGTGTCGGGGTGCCAGGTGCGCAGCAGGTAGGCCTCGTCGCGGGCGGCGAAGGCGCTGAACCGCGAGCGCATCAGGGCCTCGGCGGTGGTGGCGGCGGCCTGCCCGCGGTGCAGGAGGCCGCAGCACTCCCCGTACGTGCCGGGCAGGCCGCACGGGCAGGGGGAGGAGGGCAGCAGGCGGGGCGCGGGCGCGGCGGCGCGGGGCGCGGGGCGTCGTCGTGACATGGCGTACATTCTGGCCCCTGCCCGGGGCGGCTCCCGCCCGCCGTGCCCGGACCGGTGCCCTCCGGGGCGGACCGTCAGGCCCTCCGGGGCGGGGGTTCCGTGCGCTCCAGGGGGTGTCAGGTATCTGACAACGTGGAGGTCAGAGGCTCTGCCGGGTCGCCGGCGGAATCGCGGCCACGCCCCCTCGTCGGGTCGTTGGCGACGACCGTAGCGCCACTGGGCCTTGATGCCAAGGGTCCTGACAATCTGTCCGAAATCGCCGACGAACCGTCACACTTTCGCGCCGATGACGAGCGCGACGGAGGTGATCTTTCCGGCATATCGAACGAGTGACGGAAATGTGCTGGTCATTCGAAGATCTTTACCCCAGCATCTCCGAGGGCACACCGCCCGTTTCCCCCCGGCCACAAGTCGGAGCAGCATCACCCCCCAGGAGAGTTGATGAGTTCGACGGGACATCCACCGCTGGACCCGGCAGCATCGCCGGCCGAGTTGTTCTCCGCTCAGGCCGAACGCACCCCCGACGCCCTCGCCGTGATCGACGGCCACCGTCGGATGACCTACCGCCAGTTAGACCTCGCCGTGCAGGCGGTGGCGGACCGGCTGGCAGTCGCCGGGATCGGTCCGGAGGCCCTGGTCGGGGTCTGCCTGCCGCGAACGGCAGACCTCGTGATCACCCTGCTGGCGGTCCTGCGGGCCGGTGGCGCGTACGTGCCGCTCGACCCGGCCTACCCGCGCGACCGCCTCGAACTGGTCGTCGGCGACGCCCGGGCCTCCGTGGTGGCCACCGACCGTGCGCACGAACACCTGCTGGCCGGCGCCGGTGCCACCCTCCTCCACACCGGCGGGGACGCCCCCGACGTCCCCGCCGCCCCGGCCGTTCCCGCCCCCGCCGCTCCTTCGGCCCCCGGCCTCGCCACCCCGGCTCCGACCGGCCCCGCCGCCGACCCGGCGGACCCCGTCGCCCCCGCCGACGCGCTCGCCTACGTCCTCTACACCTCGGGCTCCACCGGCCGCCCCAAGGGCGTGTCGGTCACCCGGCGCGGCGTCAACGCCATGCTCCGCTGGGCCGCGCGGACCTACACCCCGGCCGACCTGGCCGGCGTGCTCTTCGGCACCTCGGTCTGCTTCGACATCTCGGTGTACGAGCTCTTCCTCCCGCTCGCCGTCGGCGGCACGGTCGTGGTGGCCGAGAACGTCCTCGCCCTGCCGGAGCTGCCGGCCCGCGACGAGGTGACCCTGGTCAACACCGTGCCCAGCGCCATGGCCGCGCTGCTGCGCGGCGACGGCCTTCCGGACGGCGTGCGGGTGGTCAACCTGGCCGGCGAGGCACTGCCCCGGCACCTCGCCGACAAGGTGTACGCCCAGCCCAAGGTGGAGCGGCTCTACAACCTCTACGGCCCCACCGAGGACACCGTCTACTCCACCTGGTCGCTGGTCGGCCGCCACGAGGACGGCGAGCCGGTCATCGGCCGCCCGCTCGACGGCACTCTCGCCCACGTCCTCGACGAGCGGCGGGCGGCCGTGCCGGACGGCGGCATCGGGGAGCTGTACCTCTCCGGCGAGGGCCTGGCCCGCGGGTACCACGGCCGGCCCGACCTCACCGAGGAGCGGTTCGTCACCGTCGACGGCGTGCGCTGCTACCGCACCGGCGACCTCGTGCGCCGGCTCCCCGACGGGGACCTGGAGTACCACGGCCGCGTCGACCACCAGGTGAAGGTCCGCGGCTTCCGGGTCGAGCTCGGCGAGATCGAGGCGGTGCTCGCCGCCCACCCCGCGGTCGAGGCCGCCGCCGCCGTCGTCCAGCGCGACGAGGCCGGCGAGTACCTGGCCGCCTTCGTCCAGCCCGCGCCCGGCCTCGCCGAACCGGCCCCCGCCGACCTGCGCGCCCACTGCGCCACGGCCCTGCCCGGGTACATGGTGCCGCTGGCGGTCGCCGTGCTGGAGCACCTGCCGCTCACCCCCAACGGGAAGACCGACCGCAAGGCACTGCCGCCGGCCGCCCGCAGCCGCGCGGGCCACGAGCTGTTCGTCGCGCCCCGGACCCCCGTCGAGACCCGCATCGCCGGACTCTGGCAGGGCCTGCTCGGCGTGCCCGAGGTCGGCGTGCACGACGTCTTCCTCGACCTCGGCGGGCACTCGCTGCTCGCCGCCGGGCTGCTGGGCCGGATCGAGCGGGAGTTCGGCACCCGGGTGCCGCTCGCCGAGTTCTTCGCCGCGCCGACCGTGGCCGCGCTGGCCGTCCGGGTCGCCAACGGCGGCGGCGGACGCCGCTCCGTCGCCCCGCCCGAACGCGAGGCCCACCTGCCGGCCCGCGCCACCGGCTTCCAGCGCGAACTCTGGCTGCACGAGTCGATCCAGCCCGGCAGCTCCCTCTACAACGTCCCGCTGCGCGTCCGGGCGGACGGCGCCCTCGACCGCGAGGCCCTCGGCCGCGCGCTGACCGAGGTGGTCCGCCGGCACGAGGTGCTGCGCACCGCGCTGCGCGGCGTCGCCGACCCGCTCGGCGAGGACGAGAACGAGGTCACCGCGGAGATCGTCGCGCCCTACCCCGTCGACGTGCCGCTGCTCGACCTCACGGGCGCCGACGACGAGGCCCTCGACGCCGCGCTGCGCGCCGAGGCGGCCCGGCCGATCGACCTGACGACCGGCCGGCTGCTGCGCGTCCTCGCCGTGCGCACCGGCGAGGACCGGCACGAGCTGCTGCTCACCGTCCACCACGCGGCGATGGACGGCTGGGCCGCCGGACTGCTGCTCGACGAGATCGCCCGCGCCCACCGGGACGGCGAACTGCCCGAACCCGCCCTCCAGCTCTCCGACGTCGCCCGCTGGGAGGAGCGCGCCGTCGCGGCCGGCCGTGACGCGGCCCGGCGCTGGGGCCGGCAACTGCGCGGTCTGGACGCCGAACAGCACCTGCCGGGCGACCGCCCGCACCCCAACCCGCAGGACATCGCCGGCCGTCGGATCGCCCGCCGGATCGACGCCGACCTGGTCCGCTCCGTCGAACGCCGGGCCGCCCAGGAGGGGGCCAGCCTCTACATGGCCGTGTTGGCCGCGCTCGGCGGCGTCCTGCACCGCTACACCGGCCGCACCGATCTCGCGGTGCTCAGCCCGTTCGCCGTGCGGCCCGTCCCCGAGCTGGAGCAGGTCCTCGGCTCGCTGATCAACACCGTCGCGATCCGCCTGGAGGTGGCCGGCACCGACACCTTCCGCGACCTGGTCGCCCGGGTCCGCCCGGCCGTGCTGGAAGCCGCCGAGCACAGCGGTCACCCGTTCGTCGACCACGCGCGCCGGTTCGGCCGCTCGGCCGGGCTCACCGCCTCGCCGGTCTCCCAGGTGCTGCTCGCCGTCCAGAACCACCCGGTGGCCGCCGTCGAACTCCCCGGCCTCAGCCTGCGGTTCGTCGCCGAGGTGTGCAACGGCACCGCCAAGACCGACCTCTCGATCTTCCTGGAGTTCCCGGCCGACGGACCGCTGCTCTCCGCCGAGTACCGGACCTCCCGCTACGACGAGCGGTCCGTCCGGGCCGTGCTCGACCACCTGGTCGCCCTGCTCTCCGCCGCCGTCGCCGAACCCGACCGGCCGCTCGGCGAGCTGGCCATGCTCTCGGCCGCCGAACTCGCCGCCGACGATCCGGTCAACCGCACCGAGGCGCCGATACCCGACGCCCCGCTGCACCGGCTGGTGGCGGACCAGGCGGCCCGCACCCCCGACACGGTCGCCGTCTCCGCCACCGACGGCGCCCTCACGTACGCCGAACTCGACGACACCGCCGACCGGTTGGCCCACCTGCTCGCCTCGCGCGGTGCCGGGCCCGGGACCGTGGTCGCGGTCGCCGTCCGGCGCGGCCGGCTGCTGCCCGCCGCCCTGCTCGGCGTGCTGCGCAGCGGGGCCGCCTACCTGCCGCTCGACGTGGAGCAGCCGCTCGCCCGCAACCGCGGCGTCCTCGACGACGCCGGTGTCACCCTGCTGGTCGCCGAGAGCGCGACGGCGGGCGACCCGCTGCTGCACGGCCGCGAGGCCGTGCTCGTGGACGGCCCCGAGCACGCCGCCGCCCCCGCCGCGGCGCGGGCCGCCACCGTCGGCCCGGAGGACCCCGCCTACCTGCTGTACACCTCCGGCTCCACCGGCCGCCCCAAGGGCGTCGCCGTCCCGCACCGCGCGATCGTCAACTTCCTCACCTCGATGGGCCGCGAGCCGGGCCTCACCGGGCGGGACGTGATGGCCGCCGTCACCACCGTCACCTTCGACATCGCCGGTCTGGAGCTCTGGCTGCCGCTGGTCACCGGCGCCCGGGTGGAGATCGCCGACCGTGCCACCGCCACCGACGGCCACGCGCTGGCCGGCTGGCTCGGGTCCCGCGGCGTCACCCACCTGCAGGCCACCCCCGCCACCTGGCGGATGCTGCTGGAGGCCGGGTGGTCCGGCCGTCCCGGTCTGACCGCCCTGTGCGGCGGCGAGGCGCTCACCGCGGACCTCGCCGAGGCGCTGCTCCCGCGCGTCGGCGCGCTGTGGAACCTGTACGGGCCGACCGAGACCACCGTCTGGTCCACCGTCCAGCGGGTCACCCCCGAACTCGCGGCCCACGGCGGGGTGGTGGCCCTCGGCGCGCCCGTCGCCAACACCCGGCTGCACCTGCTGGACTCCGCCGGAGGCGCCGTTCCGGTCAACGGCGTCGGTGAGCTCTGCATCGCCGGCGCGGGCGTCGCCCTCGGCTACCACGGCCGTCCGGAGCTCACCGCCGAACGGTTCACCGCCGAGCCCGGCGGTCCCGAGGGCGCGCTGATGTACCGCACCGGCGACCTCGCGTGCCGCCGCGCGGACGGCCGGTTGGAGTACCACGGCCGCGCCGACGCCCAGGTGAAGCTCCGCGGCTTCCGCATCGAGCTCGGCGAGATCGAGGCCGCGCTCACCGCGATCCCCGGGGTCACCGCGGGCGCCGTCCGGCTCGTCGGGACCCCGGCGGGCCCGGTCCTCGCCGGGTACGTCGTCACCGGCGCCGAGCCCGCGGGCCGCGGGTCCGTCGACGCCGGGTCCACCCGGAGCGCGCTCACCGAGGACGAACTGCGCATCACCCTCGCCGAGCGGCTGCCCGACTACATGGTGCCCGCCGCGCTCGTCCTGCTCGACGCGCTGCCGCTGACCCCCGGCGGCAAGGTCGACCGGGCCGCGCTGCCCGCGCCACGGCTCGGCGGCGCCGGCTCCCCGCCCGAGGGCGACTGCGAGGAACTCCTCGCCGACCTCTGGCAGGAGGTGCTCGCCGTCGAACGGGTCGGCCGGCACGACGACTTCTTCGCCATCGGCGGGCACTCGCTGCTCGCCACCCGGCTGCTCACCAAGGTGCGCGACACCTTCGAGACCGAACTTCCGCTGCGCACGATCTTCGAGGCCCGCACGCTGGCCACGCTGGCCCGCCGCATCGAGGAGCGGATGCTCGCCGAGATCGACGCACTGGGCGACCTGAACGACCTCGACGACCCGACCGGCCGGAACGGCCGGAACCGCCCCGGTGCGCCCGGGGTCCCGCACGACCGCACGGCCGACGGCACCACCGGTGCCCGGACGGGGGAGACCGCATGACCGACCAGCCCACCACCGGTCCGGCCCCGGACGCCGAGGCCCGACGGCAGGAACTGCTCCGCCGCCGCCTCGCCAAGGCCAAGGCCGCCAAGGCCGCCGCCGCGGACGGCGCCGCCGACCGCTACGCCGTCACCCCGCGCCCCGCGGGCGCCCCCGCGCCGCTCTCCTCGGCCCAGCGCCGGATGTGGTTCCTGGCCCAGTACGAGCCCGACAGCGCCGCGTACCACATCCCGCTCGCCCTGCACATCGACGGTGCGCCCGACCCGGCCGTCCTCGGGGCGGCCCTCACCGACGTCCTCGCCCGGCACGAGGTGCTCCGCACCGTCTACCCGACCGTCGACGGCGAGGTCCGCCCCGAGCCGCTGCCCGCCGAGCGCCTCACCCTCACCGTCGCCGACGTCCCCGCCGACCGGGTCGACGCCTGGCTGGAGACCGAGGCCCACCGCCCCTTCGACCTCGCCGCCGACCTGCCGCTGCGCGCCGCCCTGCTGCGCACCGGCGACGGCGCCGTGCTCAGCCTGGTGCTGCACCACATCGCCGCCGATGGCTGGTCGATCGGGGTCCTGTTCACCGACCTCGCCACCGCCTACGCGGCCCGGCGGGAGGGCCGCGCCCCGGGGTTCCCGCCGCTGCCCGTCCAGTACGCCGACATCGCGTACTGGCAGCAGACCGGGCTCGCCGCCGAACTCGACCGGCAGCAGACCTGGTGGCAGGAACGGCTGCGCGGCGCGACCGCCACCGTCACGGTGCCCCCCGACCGCCCCCGGCCGGCCGTGGCCGGGACCGCCGGCGACCGGTTCACCGCCGAGCTCGGCGTCGAGCGCACCCGCCGGATCCGGGCGCTCGCCGACCAGACCGGCACCACCGTGTACATGGTGCTGCTCGCGGCCCTGCAGACCGTCCTCGGCCGCTACACCGGCAGCGAGGACGTGACCGTCGGCACCCCGGTCGCCGGGCGCACCCGCAGCGAGACCGAGCCGCTGGTCGGCTGCTTCGTCAACACCCTGGCGATGCGCACCGACCTCTCCGGGGACCCGACGGTCCGCCGGCTGCTCGACCGGGTACGGGAGTCGGCCCTCGGCGCCTTCGGGCACCAGGACCTTCCCTTCGAGCGGCTGGTCGACGCGCTCGGCCCGGAGCGCGAACTGGCCCACACCCCGCTGTTCCAGATCCTGCTCAACGTCCACAACCAGGCGCAGGCCCGGCCGGGGCTGCCCGGCCACGCCGTCGACTGGCGGCCGATCGGCACCGACACCGCCAAGTTCGACCTGTCGGTGGCCGTCGTCGACACCGGCGGCGAGCTGGTCGCCGACCTCGTCTGGCGCACCGAGCTGTACGACGAGCCGACCGTCCGGCGCGTCCTGGGCCACCTCACCACCGTCCTCGACGCGATGGCCGAGACCCCCGACCGCCCGCTCTCCGGTCTCCCTCTGCTCACCCCGTCCGAGCAGCGGCAGATCGCGGACTGGGACGACACCGCGCGCGACTGGGACCTCGGGGGCACCCTGCACGGCCTGGTCGAGGAGCAGGCCCGCCGCACCCCGGGCGCGCCCGCCGTCCGCGGCGCCGACGGCGTCCTCGACTACGCCGAACTCGACCACCGCGCCAACGCCCTGGCCCACCGGCTGCGCGCGCTCGGCGTCGGGCCGGACCGCCCGGTCGGGCTGCTCGTCGAGCGCTCCGCTGCGCTGGTGGTCGGCATGCTCGGCATCCTCAAGGCGGGCGGCGCCTACCTGCCGATCGACCCGGTCTACCCGGACGAGCGCATCCACGGGTTGCTCGCCGCGGCCGGGGCCGTCGCGGTCGTCACCACCGAGGACCTCCGCGACCGGCTCCGCGACCGGCTCCCCGCCGGGATCCCGGCGGTCGTCCCGGACGGCTCGGCCACGGCCGAGGCCCCCGAGGTGGACGTCCGGCCCGAGCACCTCTGCTACCTGGTCTTCACCTCCGGCTCGACCGGCACGCCCAAGGGCGTGGCCGTCGAGCACCGCAACGTCCGCAACTACCTGCACGGCCTGCGGGAGCGGATCGGCGGTGACCAGGACGGCTGGAACTGGGCGCTGGTCTCGACGTTCGCCGCCGACCTCGGCATCACCAACGTGTTCGGCGCGCTCACCGGCGGCGGTTGCCTGCACCTGCTCACCCGCGATCAGGCGACCGATCCGGAGGCCTTCGCCGCCTACGCGGCCGAGCACCGGATCGACGCCATGAAGCTGGTCCCCAGCCACCTGGAGGGACTCGCCGCGCACGGCGCCGGCCTCGGCGGGATCCTGCCTGCCCGGCTGCTGATCTGCGCGGGCGAGGCCCTACGGCCCGACCTGGTCGCCCGGATCCGCGCCGCCCGGCCGGACCTGACGCTGCACAACCACTACGGTCCCACCGAGACCACCGTCTCGATGCTCGGCGCACCCGTGCCCGCCGACCTCGGGGACTGCGCGACCGCCCCGCTCGGCCGGCCGTTCGGCAACGTGGGGGCGCACGTCCTGGACGCCCGCCGCCGTCCCGTCCCGGTGGGCGTCCCGGGCGAGCTGTACGTCTCCGGCGCCGGAGTGGCCCGAGGCTACCTCGGCCGCGACGACCTCACCGCCGAGCGCTTCACCGAGGTGGCCGGCCGCCGCTGCTACCGCACCGGCGACCTGGTCCGGCGCCGCCCCGACGGCGCCGTCGAGTTCCTGGGCCGGATCGACCACCAGGTCAAGATCCGCGGCTTCCGGGTCGAGATCGGCGAGGTCGAGGCCGAGCTGACGGCCCGCCCCGAGGTCCGCGAGGCCGTCGTCGTCGCCCGGGGCGAGGGCGCCGCCCGCACCCTGGTCGGCTACCTCGTCCCCGCCGATCCGGCCGCCGCCCCCGACCCGGGCACGCTGCGCGCGGCCCTGCGCACCCGGCTGCCCGACTACATGGTGCCGGCCGCCCTGGTCGTGCTGGCGGCCCTGCCGCTGAACGCCAACGGCAAGGTCGACCGGGCCGCGCTGCCCGAGCCGGTCGCCGCCCGGCCCGTCCCGGCGGGCGGCGGTGAGCCGATCACCGCGACGGAGCACGCGGTGGCCGCCGCCTACCGTCAGGTGCTGGTCGCCGAGGAGGTCGGTGCCGCCGACGACTTCTTCGCCCTCGGCGGTGACTCCTTCTCCGCCGTGCACGCCGTCCGGCTGATCGGCCGCGGCCTCTCGGTGATCGACCTGTTCCAGCACCCCACCGTGCGCGAACTCGCCGCGCTGCTCGACGCCCGGGCCGGCGGCACCGCCGACGAGGGCCCGCGCACCCTGCTGCACAAGCTCACCCGCGGGAACGCCCCGGCGACGGTCAACGTCGTCTGCGTCCCGTACGGCGGCGGCAGCCCGATCACCTTCCAGCCGCTCGCCGACGCACTGCCCGCCGGCCACCGCCTCTACGCCGTCGAGCTGCCAGGCCACGACCCGAGCCGCCCCGACGACGACCTGGTCGAGCTCGACGCGCTGGCCGACACCCTGACCGCACAGATCCGCGAGCGGATCGACGGTCCGGTGCTGCTCTACGGGCACTGCCTCGGCGGCGCGCTCGCCACCGCGCTCGGCTCCCGGCTGGAGGCGGCCGGCGCCGACCTGCGCGGGGTCGCGCTGGGCGGCACCTTCCCCGCCGCCCGGCTGCCGGGCCGGTTCGCGGAGTGGATGGCCCGCAGGCTCCCCGGCGACCGGATGCTCTCCAACCGCTCCTACCTCGACTACCTGCGGGCGATGGGCGGGTTCACGGACGTCTACGACCAGGCCGAACAGGACTTCCTGGTCCGGGCGCTGCGGCACGACGTCCGGCAGGCCGAGGACTTCTACACCCGCGCCTACGGGGACGCCCGCCCGGTCGCGATCGGGGCGCCGATCCTCTGCGTCGTCGGTGAGAAGGACCGGGCCACCCTCCTGTACCAGGAGAGGTACACGGAGTGGGAGCACTTCGGCGAGACCGTCGACCTCGCCGTCGTGCCCCGCGCCGGGCACTACTTCCTCAAGCACCAGGCCGGCGAACTCGCCCGCGTGCTGGTCGAGTTCGCCGCCACCGGCGCGGTCTCGGCCGCGGACCGGGCCGACGCCCGGCGGCCGGCGGCCCGCGCCGAACTCGCCACCTTCGCCAAGGTGGCGATCGGTCAGTTCGTCTCGATGATCGGCACCAGCCTCTCCACCTTCGCGCTCGGCGTCTGGGTCTACCAGCAGACCGGCTCGGCCTTCGACTTCGCGATGATCGCGGTGGTCGCGGTGCTGCCTGCGGTCCTGCTGCTGCCGATCGCCGGTGCGCTCGCCGACCGGGTGGACCGCCGCCGGATCATGATCGTCACCGACACCGTGGCCGCCGCCGGCATGCTCGGCCTCGGCGCGCTGCTCTGGGCCGACCTCCTCCAGGTCTGGCACATCTACGCGGTCGCCTGCACCGGGGCCGTCTGCTCGGCCTTCCAGCGCCCCGCCTACCTGGCCGCGATCACCCAGCTGGTACCCAAGCGCTACCTGGGCCAGGCGAACGGCCTCGCCCAGCTCGGCACGGGCGCCGGCGACATGATGGCCGTCCTGGGCGGCGGCGTGCTGGTCTCGCTGATCGGCCTGCACGGGGTGGTGCTGTTCGACATGGCCACCTTCCTCACCGGCGTCACCTGCCTGCTGCTGGTGCGCTTCCCGGACGCGATGTTCGACCGGCAGGAGGAGCCGCTGCTCCGCGAGGTGGTGACCGGCTGGCGGTACATCGTGCGCCGGCACAGCCTGGTCGCGATGGTGGTCTTCTTCGTGGTGTTCAACTACCTGTTCGCCGTCGCCACCGTGCTCATCACCCCGATGGTGCTGGCGGGCGGCTCGGCGGTCCAGCTCGGCGTGATCACCGCGCTCGGCGGGCTCGGGGCGATGACCGGCGCCCTGGTCATGGCCCTCTGGGGCGGCACCCGCAGACGCACGTTCGGCATGATCGGCTTCACCTCGGTGGTCGGTCTCGCCGCCGTCCTGACCGGCAGCCGTCCCGAGGCCGCGCTCACCGCCTGCGGGCTCTTCGTCCTCTGGGCCGCGATGATGATCCTCAACTCGCACTGGATGGCGCTGATCCAGACCAAGGTCGGGATGGAGCTCCAGGGCCGTGTCCTGGCCACCAACCAGATGCTCGCGATGTCGATGATGCCGCTCGGCTTCCTCACCGCGGGGCCG
This sequence comes from Streptomyces sp. BE303, assembly GCF_036290945.1. Classification (NCBI taxonomy): domain Bacteria; kingdom Bacillati; phylum Actinomycetota; class Actinomycetes; order Kitasatosporales; family Streptomycetaceae; genus Streptomyces; species Streptomyces sp. BE303. Next base: position 56,842 of record NZ_JAQYWZ010000891.1, on the reverse strand, counting down.
CTCTCGGACCACGTCTTCGAGCCGCTGATGCGCCCCGGCGGCGCGCTCGCCGACTCGGTGGGCCTGGTCCTCGGCACCGGACCGGGCCGCGGGGCGGGACTGCTGCTCGTCGTGGTCGGCCTGGTGCTCACGGTCTGGGGCGTGCTGGGACTGGCCTACCGGCCGCTGCGGCTGCTGGAGGACCTCCTCCCGGACGCGCTGCCGGACGCCGAGATCGGCGACAAGGACGCCATCCAGGCCGAGGCCGACCGCCGGCTCGCCCAGACCGAGGCGGCCCGGGCCGGGCGCACCGGCCGCACCGGGCGTCTCACCGGTGCCCGGGTACCGAGACCGGCCGGTGCCCCCGAGCCGGTCGAGGACGACCCGGCCGACCGGGTCCCCGCCTCCACGGCCCGCCGCTAGCGGCCCCCGGGCCGACCGCCCGGGCCGACCGGCGGCCTCACCCCGGCGGACGCGCCCGCTCCCGAAGGAGGCTCCCGTTCCCGGAAGGCGCGTTCCCGGAAGACGCCCCCGCCCTCCCGCTCCGACGAGCGGGAGGGCGGGGGCGTCCGCGTGGCGCCTACTTCGCGCGCGTGAAGGAGTAGTTGAACTCCGCCGTGCCGAAGGACTGCATCAGCCGGATCCAGAACGGCATGGTCATCTCCAGCGCCCGGGCCCCCGCGATGTCCCCGAGGTCGATCACCGAGCCCGCCGGCCAGCCGAACTCCGTCAGCACCGCCGCGACCTCGGCCTTGGCGTCGGCGTCGTCCCCGGCCACGAAGACGTTGTGCTCGCCCGGCAGCCGGGCCGGGTCCACCATCAGCGGCGCGGTCAGGGTGTTGAGCGCCTTCACCACCCTGGTCCGCGGGAACTCCCGCTGGATCCGCTCGCCGACACTGTCGGTGTTGACCGGGTCCAGCGTCACCGCGCCCTCGGGGGAGAACACCAGCGGGTTGGAGAGGTCGATCAGGACCTTCCCCGCCAGCCGGTCCGCACCCGCCGCCCGCAGCGCGTCCAGCGACACCGTCCCGGCGGTCGCGTTCACCACCACCTCGCCGAACTCCGCGGCGTCCGCGAACGTGCCGGCGTGCCCGGTCGGCCCGGCCTGCTCGGCCCAGGCCACCGCGTTCTCGTTCCCCCGGGAACGCGAACCGATCGTCACCTCGTGACCGAGTGCCACCAGCTTGTCCGCAATCGTCCGGCCCACCCCACCGGTACCCATGACCCCGTACCGCACAACCGCACCACCCGTCACTCGGAAACCTGCCGCGACGACCATAGAGCAGCCCGCCCGGCCTGTCCGGTGAACGCCGCGAACGGCCGACCGCCGAGTGGACCACCTCCGCTGGTGGCCCCACCCGCCCCGCCGAACCATGGGCGCCATGAACCGAACCACCCACCCGTGCCGGACCGCCCTCCGGGGCCCGACACCGCCCCGCCGCCCGGGCACCCGCAGCCTGCCGCGCGCCGCGGCCGTGCTCACCGGCCTCGCCCTGCTCGCCCCGGCCGCCGCAGGCACCGCCCGGGCCGACGTCAGCACCGTCTCCTTCTCCGCCGACCGCACCGCCTGGGACCGCGACGAACCCGCGCTGAGCCCCGCCGAGGTCGGCAGGTCCGACTTCGGCGTCCGCTTCTCCACTCCGCTCGACGGCCAGGTCTTCGCCCAGCCCCTGGTCATCGGCCCGACCGTCGTCGTCGCGACCGAGACCAACCACGTCTACGGCATCGCCGCAGGCACCGGGAAGATCACCTGGCACCGGGAGATGGGCCCCGCCTGGGCCTCGGCGGCCATCGGCTGCTCCGACCCCGGCCCCAACGTCGGCACCACCTCCACCCCCGTCCACGACCCCGCCACCGGCACCGTCTACCTCACCAGCAAGGTCGACGACGGCCCCGACGACAAGCACCCGCACTACTACGTGCACGCCGTCGACGCCCAGACCGGGGCCGAACGCAGCGGCTGGCCCGTCACCGTCCAGGGCGACCCGGTCAACGCGCCCGGCAAGCCGTTCAACGCCTACCGCTCCCTCCAGCGCCCGGGGCTGCTCCTCCTCGACGGCCGGCTCTACTTCGGCTTCGGCTCGCTCTGCGGCATCGGCGACTACATCGGCACGCTGGCCGGCCTCGACACCCGGACCCGCAAGCTCACCCTGTTCTCCACCGTCGCGGGCTCCGACACCCAGCGCGCCTCGATCTGGATGGCCGGCAGCGGCCTCGTCTCGGACGGCCCCGGCCGGTTCTTCCTCACCACCGCCAACGGCCAGGGCTCCGGCGCCTCGCCGGCCGTGGGCCCGGGCAACCGGCCGCCCGGCGGCCTCGGCGAGTCGGTGGTCCGCTTCGCCGTCGACGCGGACGGCGGCTTCGCGCCCGCCGACTTCTTCAGCCCCACCAACAACGCCACCCTCGACAAGCGCGACACCGACCTCGGCTCCGGCGGCCCGGTCGCCCTGCCGTCCTCCTTCGGCACCCCCACCCACCCCCGCCTGCTCGTCCAGGTCGGCAAGGACGGCCGGATCTTCCTGCTCGACCGCGACGACCTGGGCGGCATGGGCCAGGGCCCCGGCGGGACCGACAGGGTGGTCGGGCTCACCGGCCCCTACGGCGGTGTCTGGGGCCACCCGGCGGTCTGGGGCGGCGACGGCGGCTACGTCTACACGGTCGAGAACTTCGGCAAGCTGCGCGCCCTCAAGTACTCGGTCACGGCCGCCGGCAGCCCGCAGCTCAGCAGCGCCGGCACCAGCGCCGGGGACTTCCTGAAGATGTCCGGCTCGCCCGTGGTCACCTCGGACGGCACCCGCTCCGGCTCGGCCCTGGTCTGGGTGATCTGGTCCGGCACCGGCCAGTACGGTGAGGGCGGTGAACTGCGCGCCTACGACCCCGTCCCGGTCGACGGCGTCCTCAAGCTGCGCCGCTCCTTCCCGCTCGGCACGGTCAGCAAGTTCTCCGTCCCGGCCACCGACAAGGGACGGATCTACGTCGGCACCAAGGACCACCGCCTGGTCGCCCTCGGACGCCCGGGCGCCTTCGCCTGAGCGGTGGCCGTTGCCCCGCGTCCGCCCGGCCTCACGTGCCGGGCCTGACGGAGAACAGCACGGCCACCGCCGCCACCAGTGCGGCGCCCGGCGCCAGGCCCGCCCACAGGCGGGCCCGGCGCACCAGGTAGGACAGCGGCCACTGGACCGCCAGCAGCACCACGGTCGTGAGCAGCAGACGGTCCGACAGGGCCAGTCCCGCGTAGGTCTCCGGGCAGGATCCGGGCTCGAAGCACGGGTCGGTCGTCATCTCCGCCACCCCGCGCAGGGGCAGCGCGAACAGCAGGCACGCTCCCGTCACCAGCGTCGAGCGCACCGGCACCAGCCACCACCCGGTCCGGTCCCGGCCCGCGATTCTCCTCATGGCCGGATCCTGCCCGGCCGCACCGCCGCCCCGTCAGCGCACGGGTACTCAGTTCCCCGTGCGCGATGTACTCAGAGCCGGGCGGTGACCGTCTTCGGGCGCCGGTACTCCTGGAGGGCGAGGACGGAGAGGTCGGTGCCGTGGCCGGAGGCGCCGCGACCGCCGTGGGGGAGTTCGGCGGTCTGGACGAGGTGGCAGTTGATCCAGGTCTCGCCTGCGTCCAGGCGGGCCGTGAGGTCGAGGGCGGTGGGGAGGTCGCGCGTCCAGACGCTCGCCCCGAGGGCCTGCGGGACGGAGTTGGCGAGGGCGAGCGCGGCCTCGACGGTGGGGGCGTGCTGGACGGTGAGCAGCGGGCCGAAGACCTCCTCCAGGACGGCGGGGTCGTCGTCCGGGAGGTCGGCGAGCAGGCGGGCCGGGCGCCAGAGGCCGTCGGTCCGGCCGGGTGCGGCGGGCGAGCGCTTGGCGGCGGACGCGGCGACGATGCGGTCGTAGCGGGCGGCCTGGTCGGGGTTGTTGAGCGGGCCGAAGTCCCGGCCGGCCCGCCGCTCGGCGAACGCGGCGGTGAGCGCGGCGAGGACGTGTTCGTAGTGGTCGGACAGGGTGATCACCCGGGCGGGGGCGGCGCAGCTCTGGCCGGCGTTGTAGGTGCACGCCTCGGCGAGCGCGGACCAGGTGTGCGCGGGGGCGTCGGGCAGGACGAGGACGGGACTGTTGCCACCGAGTTCCAGGCTGACCCGGCGGTGACCGGCCCGGGCGGTGACGTCGGCGCCGGCGGCGGCGCTGCCGGTGAAGGCGATCAGGTCGACGTCGCCGGCGACCAGCAGCCGTCCGGTCTCCCGGTCGCCGGGCAGGACGGTGAGCACGTCCTCGCCGAGCGCCTCGGCGGCGTGGGCGGCGAGCAGGGCGGCCGACTCGGTGGTGGTCTCGGCCGGTTTGACCACGACGGTGTTGCCCGCGGCCAGCGCCGGGGCGCCCCGCCAGGCGGCCATCAGCAGCGGGTAGTTCCACGGGACGACGGCGGCGACCACGCCGACCGGCTCCCAGCGCACCCAGCTCTCGTGGCCCGGGAGGTAGCGGCCGGCGGCGGGCGCGCTGTCGGTCCGGGCGGCGCCCGCGTAGAACCGGAACAGGTCGGCGGCCTGCAGGATCTCGCCGGTCGCCTCCGCCTCGGGCTTGCCGGTGCCGGCCTGCTCCAGCACGGTGTACTCGGTGAGGTGCCGTTCGACGAGGTCGGCGAGCGCGTCCAGGCGGCGCTCGCGCTCGCGCGGGGTGAGCGCGCGCCAGCGCGCCCCGGCGGCGCGGGCCCGGGCGACGGTCTCGGTGACCCTCCCGGCGCGGGCGGGCACCAGGGTGCCGCGGGTGTCGCCGGTGCGCGGGTCGGTCAGGTGGATCGAGGGTTCGGTGGACGGTTCCATGGGTGGGCCTCCCGGGCCGGGGCAGCAGGGGGTTGCGGAGCGGTCGGTGGTGGCGGGGCGCTCACCGGTGCGGGGCGGGTCCGGTGGCGGGCGGTCTCACAGGTCGTAGGCGCGCAGCCAGAGTTCGAGCGTGAGCACCAGCCAGAGCTTGCCGCCCTGACGCGGTAGCAGGGTGCCTTCGCGTCGCATCCAGGTACGGACGGTGTCGGGGCGGACCAGGCCGCGCTCGCGGGCGGTGCGGCCGAGCAGCAGGTCGCCGGAGAGGTCGCGCAGCGGGCCGTGCAGCCACTGCTGGACCGGCACCCGCATGCCGCTCTTCGGCCGGTCGACGACGGCCCCCGGCAGCAGGTCCCGGACGGCCTCCTTGAGCACCCACTTCTCCACCGTGCCGCGGAGCTTGAGCGTCGGCGGGGTGGCGAAGGCGTGGTCGACGACGTGCCGGTCGAAGAGCGGGGAGCGGCCCTGGACCCCCTGCGAGGCGGTCAGCCGTTCGACCTTGGTGAGGATGTGGTGGGCGCCCTTGGTCCGCAGGTTGCAGTGGAGCAGCTGGTTGAGGAGCGTGTGCATCGGCCCGGGCCGCAGGTACGGGGCGACGAAGCGGCGCGGCTGCGGCTCACCGGCCAGTGCGCGCAGCGCCTCCGGGGTGAGCAGCCGGGGCAGGTCCTCGTAGCACTTGCGGTAGGACCGCAGGTACGCCTCGGCCCGCGCCTCGGGGTCCGGGTCGTCCCGGTGCATCTCGTGGACCAGCATCGGCAGGTTCTTCGGGCCGCCGAACACCGGGTCACCGCCCTCGCCGTTGAGCGAGACGGTGATCCCGTCGCCGGAGACGGCCTCGGCGAGCATCAGGTTGGGGACGGTCAGCGGATCCCCGACCGGGCTGTCGAGCAGGGCGACGGTGTCGGCGAGCCGGGCGGCGACCTCGGTGCCGGAGACGGTGAGGACCCGGTGGGTCGTCCCGCAGTGGCTCGCCACCAGGCCCGAGTAGCCGAGTTCGTTGGGGAGGTCGTCGCCGAAGCTGATCGAGTAGGTGTGCACGGGGCGGTCGTGCAGCCGGGCGGCGAGCGCGGTGACCAGGGAGCTGTCGACGCCGCCGGAGAGCAGGACCGCGACCGCCTCGCCGGCCGGCAGCCGCTGCTCGGTGGCCCGTTCCAGCAGCGACCGCAGCTCCTGCGCGTACCCGGCGGGCGGGACGAGCCCGTCGTCGGGGAGCAGTTCGGCGGGCTCCCAGTAGGGCTCCTGGTGGGCGGAGCCGTCGGCCGCGAGCCGCAGGACCCGCCCGGGCAGGGCCTCGTGGACGCCGCGCACCAGGGTCTCGTCGCCGGGCAGGTAGGCGAAGGTGAGGAAGGAGCGGACGGCGGTGAGGTTGAGCCCGGTGTCGAGCGCGGGCCAGTGGCGCAGCGTGCGCAGCGAGGTGGACGCGGCCCAGCAGCCGTCGGCGCGGGCGTAGAAGAGCGTGCGGGCGCCGGCGTGGTCGCGGATCAGGACGAGGTCGGGGCCGTCGACCACGGCGAGGGCGAACATCCCGTCGGCGCGACGGACGCCGTCGGAGCCGAGCCGGAGCCAGAGCCGCAGCAGGAGTTCGCCGTCCGGGCAGGTCCCGGGTGCGGGGGCGCCGGCGGCGGCGAGGGCGGAGTGCAGCTCCGGCCGGTTGTGCAGGGTGACCTCGCCGACGGCGGTGGTGCCGTCGACGGTGAACGGGCCGGTGGCGAAGCCGGGTTCGCCGTGGATCAGGGCGGCCTGGCCGTCCCGGCCGCCCCCGCCCGCCGGGGCGCCGGATTCGTGCAGGGCCGTGCCGGTGAGCGAGGCGAGGTGGGCGCGGGCCCGGTCGGCGTCGGGGCCGGCGCAGGCGCAGCAGCGGGGCATGGGGGAGTGGTGCCTTTCGTCGAGGGGCCGGCGGCGGGGCGCGGCGGGTCAGCCGAAGTCGTCGCCGTCCCAGTCGTCGCCGGAGTCGTCCCAGCCGTTGTCGGTGTCGTCCCATCCCGCGTCGGACCCGGTGTCGGACCCGCCGCCGTCGGAGCCCCCGCCCCCGCCGCCGTCGGAGGTCTGCTGCCGTTGGGCGGCCTGGCGCAGCGCCTCCTCCTCCGCCTCGGACAGCGTCTCCGGGGGCAGTTGCGCGGCGGTGATCGCCGCGGCGCCGGCCACGCCGAGGGCGCCGACCACCACGCCGAGCCGGCCGCTGAAGGAGGTGCGGTTGACGGTGACGTGTCCGCCTGCCCAGACGGTGCGCCCGTACCCGATGTCGCGGCCGTACTCGGTGGTGCCGTCGGTGTGGAGCCGCTTGACGAGGTCCCGGCCGAGCCGTTCGTCGGTGCCGGACCGGCCGAGGCTGTCCTGCCAGTGGACGAGGTGGCCGGCGCCGCGCCGGCGCCACTCGCTGCGGCCGTCCTCGTACCGCCGGTGCAGTTGGCCGTCGGCCAGCAGTTCGTCGCGGTAGCCGAGGTGGCGTGCGTTGCTCATGGTCGAGGGGTCCTCACACGTCGGGGGGGCGGGTCGGTCGGTCAGGGGGTGGGCCAGCTGAGGAAGCCGGCCTCGCGGGCGGTGCGGACCCGGCTCCGCAGCGGGGTGCGGCGCGGGCCGGTGGCGCCGCCCCGGACCTGGCGGATCGCGGTGTGCAGCAGCCTGGCCGGTCCGACGGCGGCCAGTTCCACGGTCCGGCCGCCGCCGAGCCAGGCCCGCTCCTCGGGGCGCAGCCCGGCGGGGAGCAGGCCCCGGTAGGCGTGCGGGCCGCGGCCGGTGGTGAGGTGGAGGGCGGTGGCGTGCCGGGGGACGAGGCCCATCGAGCGGACCCGGACACCCGCGGGCCCGTCCACCGCGCCGCCGCTGCCGTACTCCGCCCGGACCCGTTCGAAGCAGGCCAGCCCGGCCGGGCTGGCGTCGTGCAGCACGTGGACCACGGCGTCGCCCGCCCGCTCCAGGGCCGCCGTCAGCCGCGGGTCGAGCGGCAGCCCGTCGGCGGCGACGATCGGGCAGGCGGCCTCCAGGTGCAGGTCGTTGGCCACCAGCATGGCGGCGATCGCGGGGCTCTGGCAGACCAGCAGCCGGGGCAGCCCGTAGTCGTAGAGGTCGCCCTCGGCGGCGGTCCGGGTGCCGGGGGTCACGGCCGCTGCGGGATCCAACGGCGGTAGCAGGCCCGGCAGTTCGTCACGCCGGGTGGCCAGGGCGGCGGCGAACCGGCCGTACCGCACCGGTGGCGCCAGGGTGTACGGGATCCGGCGCGGGCCGGCGTGCAGCGGCTGGAGCACGCGGCACAGCTCGTAGTAGAGCTGGCGTTCGGTGTAGCGCAGGCCGCCGGGAGCCCCGGCCCGGTCGGCGGCGAGGGTCAGTGCGCCGTCCAGCAGCGGACGCAGGGTCATGCGGTGCCCTTCCGGGTGGGCCCGGGCCCGTGGCCGGGCTGCTCCTCGGGCCAGGTCAGGAAGCCGACGGCCAGAGCTCGCCGGCGGGTCTCGATCGGGTTCTCGGGCCGGTCGGGCCGCCGGGGCGCCGGGATCCCGGCGGGGCCGCCGGCGGTGCCCCGCCCGCCGGCCCGTTCGGCGGCCCGGACGGCGACGGCCAGCAGCCGCTTCGGCGGCAGGGCGGCCAGCGGGCTCCACCAGCCCTCGGCGAACCAGGCGCGCTCGCCGCCGGTGAGTCCGGGCACCGTCCGCTCCAGGCGGGCCTGCAACTCCTCGGAGCGGTGCGGGTCGCGCAGCAGGACGAACTTGTCCTGGTCGACGAGCACCGTGCGGACCGGGAGGCCCGCGTCGAGGACCCGCCGGCCGCGCAGTGCGGCTCGGGCGTCGGCCACCAGCAGGCAGCCCTGCGGCGAGGCGTCGTGCAGCACCACCACGGGAAGGCCCGCGGGGACGGCGCGCAGGTCGGTCACGAGCAGCGCGCGGTGGCGGCGGGGGTAGTCGTTGGCCTGGAGGAAGGTGGTCACCGTCCGGTCCGGGCAGAGCAGGACGAACGCCGGTTCGGCGGGCGGCGGGCCGGGCCGGACGAGGTCGTCCTCCACCAGCCCGGACGGCAGCGTCCCGTAGACCTTCTTCCACCGGTCGACCACGGTGCGCCGGAAGTCGTCGGCGTCCCAGCGCAGCTCGACCGGTGCGGGCGGCGCGGGCGTGTCGGCGAGCCAGAACTGGCGGACGCCGGTGCCGATCAGGACCATCCCGCCGAGGGCCAGCAGCACGGTGAGCGAGCCGTTCAGCGCGAGGCCGACGACCATGGCCGCGATCCCGAGCACGCCCAGGCACGAGCCGCCGCCCCGGCTGCCGAGGAAGGACGGCTCGGGCCGGCCGCGCCGTTGCAGGGCGTACCGCAACTGGCCGACGGTGCAGGCCAGTCTGCCGTCCAGGGTGAGCTTGGCGGTCAGCTTGCGGATCCGCAGGTCGTTGAGCCCGGTGCCCTCGGACTTCGGGTCGAGGGCGAAGTCCTTGCGGCAGTACGAGCAGCGGTGCCCGCCGCGCTCGCGCTGGCGCAGGCTCTTCGCACAGTGCGGGCAGATCATCGGGGCACCTCCGGGGTCGCCGTGTCCGGATCCGTCGGGCGGTCGGGCCAGCTCAGGAACCCGAGGTCCGAGGCCGACGCGCGCGCGTCGGCGGGCTCGTCGGCCGGGCCGGGGCGCTTGTCGAAGGTCTTCGCCACGGCCCGCTCGGCGGCCTGCTCGGCCGCCGCCAGCACCCGCTTGGGCGGCTGGGCGGCGATCGGGCTCCACAGCCCCGCGGTGTACCAGGCGAGTTCCTCCCGGGTGAGTCCCGGGAGCCGCGCCAGCTGTTCCGCGAGGGGCTCGCGCAGCCGGCGTTCGTACAGCTGCACCGTCCGCTCGCCCCCGGCGAGGGCGGTGCGCGCCGAGAGCCCGGCGTCGACGACCCGGCGGCCGGGCAGCGCGGCGCGGGTGTCGGCGACCAGCAGGCAGCCCTGCGGGGAGGCGTCGTGCAGGACCACGACCGGCACCCCGGCGGGTATCTCCTCCGGACGGCCCACGAGCAGGGCGCGGTGGCGTCCGGGGAAGTCGTTGGCGTGCAGGAAGGCCGTCACCGTCGGGTCCGGGCAGAGCACCGCGAGAGCCGGGGTGCCGGCCGGGCGGACCGGCACGACGGCGGCGTCGTCGACGACGCCCGTGGGCAGGGCGCCGTAGGTGCTCGTCCAGGAGGCCAGGACCGAGTCCCGGAACCGCCGGGCCGTCCAGTCGACGGGGGTCAGGAGGGGATCGGTCCAGCGGCGCTGCTCGTCCTGCCACGTCCGGAGCTGCTCGGTCCACCGGTCGTGCGAGCGCTGCCACTCCCGGCGCAGGCGCGGGAGCTTGCGGCGTTCCTGCACGATGACCAGCAGGCCGAACAGGAACCAGAGGCCGAGCGCGGCCGGCGCGAGGGCGAGGAGCCGGTGCCCGGGCACCAGGACGGCCCAGAGGACGGCGGCGGCCAGCGGGACGACGGCGCCGGCCGTCGCGCAGCCCGGTCTGTCCGCGTCGGCGGTGGGTTCGGGCGGGGCCTGCGGCGGGCGGGCCCGCTCGGCCCGGGGGAGCTGCCGCGTCACGACGGACCAGCGGAGCTGGTCGGTGGTGCAGACGAGCCGGCCGCCGTCCGTGAGCCGGTCCGCGTGCTGCCGCAGCCGGAGGTCGGTCAGGCCCTGGTCGAGCTTCGGTTCCAGGGCGAAGCGGCGCCGGCAGCGGGTGCAGCGGCGGTCGGTGCGCTCGCGCCGCAGCAGCCGCTGCCGGCAGTGCGGGCAGATCACCGCGACACCTCCAGGGCGGCCGCCAGGCGGCGCAGCCGGGCGGCCAGCCGTTCGCGGGCGCTGACCCCGCCCACCTGCTGTCCTCGTTCCACGGCCCGCAGCGCCTCGGCGAGTTCGGTGTCCTGCCGGCGCTCCGCCTCGGCGGCGGTGATCGCGTAGTCCTCGTGATCGATGCCGTAACCGGTGTTGGCGGCGAGGATGTTGAGCGGTTCGGTGCCCCGGTTGGCGAAGGAGTGCGGCATCAGCTCGGGGATCCGGATCAGCAGCCCGGGTGTCAGCGGGACGTCCACCACCCGGCGCCGCTCGGCGTCGTACAGGCCGCAGGCCGCGTGGCCGAGGCTGAGGACCAGGTGCTCACCGCCGTGGGCGTGCGGGGTGAAGGCGCTGCGCGGGGCGACGATGCCGAGTTTGTAGGTGGCGTTCGACGGCCGCTCGGGCGAGGTCTTGGCGTCGCCGACCAGGTAGTGGGCGAACTGGCCCTCGTCGATGAAGCGGAGCAGTTCCTCACCGGCGGGCCCGTGCACGGTGTCCGGGCCCAACTCCCGTGCGCCCTCGCGGTCGGCGAGCAGGACGCGGCCGTCCGGGCGGAGCCGGTACAGGTCGACCCCGGCCGGTAGCCGCCCGGCGAGCCGTTCGAGCTCGCGCAGCCCGGATTCTATGGACATCGGCCACCCACCCCCACGTTGACCGCAGCGACGTCATTCCCGGTGACGTCGACCGACCCGTGACCGGTTCCCGTCCTCCGGGGCCGGCCTTGTGGATCTTACGCAGGGTGGGTGAACGCGCAAGGGTCAGCGTCCGCGGGCGACCACGAATCCGGGCAGGGCCAGCAGGAACTCCCGCGCCTCGACGGTCCGCTCGACCGCGTCGGCGTCCTCGCCGGCCGGTTCGGGCAGGTCCGCGACGATGCCCTCGATCTCCCGCTCGGCGGCCGCGACCAGCCCGGCGGCGGCCTCCTGGGCGCCGGCCACGCAGTCGTACGCCGCCATCCGGTCGAGCAGCCAGTGGACGTCGTCGGCCGCGTCGGGGCCGCGCTGGGCCCGGGTGCTGCTCAGGTACCGTACGACCCGGGCCCGTTCGGCGGGGGTGGCGCGTTCCAGCAGGTGGATCAGCATGAGGGTGCGCTTGCCCTCCCAGAGGTCCCCGGCGATCTCCTTGCCGTACTCCTCGGCCGTTCCGACCAGGTTGAGCACGTCGTCCTGGATCTGGAAGGCGGCGCCGAGGTACCAGCCGAACCGGTCGAGCCGGGACGCGTCCGTGGAGGCCCCCTCGGCGACCAGCAGGCCGGAGCGGCACGGGTAGAGGAAGGTGTACCAGGACGTCTTCTTGAGGCACATCCGGTAGTAGTCGGTGGCGGTGAGGTCGCAGACGTTGTCCCGGATCCAGCCGATCTCCAGCGCCTGTCCCTCCAGCGACTGGCGGCACATCAGCTCGGTCTCCTCGAACAGCCGCCAGGCGAGCTCCCCGCCGAGCGCCCGCCGGTTGGCCATCACCCGGCGCAGTCCGAGCAGGTTGGTCGCGTTGCCGACGTTCAGCGCCACCTCGACGCCGTACCGGGCGGGGAGCGTGGGCGACCCGCGGCGCAGCTCGCTGCCGTCCTGGATGTCGTCGTGGATCAGGAAGGCGTTGTGGAACAGCTCGACGGTGACCGCCGGGTTGAGCGCCCGCTCCGCGGAGCCGCCGAACGCGGTGCAGGTGACCAGGCAGAGCGCTGCGCGCAGGCCCTTGCACGGACGGGCCGGGTAGTCGGCGGTGAGCTCGTAGAGGTACGGCGGGCTCTGTTCGGGGATGTGGCGGAGCAGCTCGGCGACGGTCCGCTCGCGGTACCGGGCGAGGACCCGTTCGACCAGCGGCGCCCCGACGGCCGTCGGACCGGCCGCCGTGCTCACCCGGTCGGCCGGGCGGAGGAGCCGTCGCCGGTGGCGTCCCCGGCCCCGCCGGTCGGCCCGCGCTGCGGACCGAAGGCGCTCTGCATGGTGCGGTTGGCGAAGCCGGGGGCGAGGCTGCTCAGGTTGAGCAGCAGTTCGAGGACGTCGTGCGCGTTGGTGGCGAGCCGCTCGGCCTGCTCGGACACCTCGCCGGTGGTGGCCGCGAGCACCCGGGTGCTGACCGCGTCGATCAGCTGGTGGGTGTTCTCCGAGACCCGGCGGACCAGTTGGTCGAACTCCTCCTGGTCGACGCGGTGCTCGCCGGTCAGCCGGGCGGTGGCCGCCTTGGCGTCCGCCAGTCCGGCGGAGAGCTCGCGTTCCAGGACGGCGGCGGCTTCCATGACGGCGCGCGAGCCCTGCTCGCCCAACTCGCTGAACCGACCGGCGTCGGGCATGGCTGACCTCCTGGTTCGCGCCCCGGGCGGGCCGGGGCGGGCCGGGCCGACGCGGAGCAGGGCGCCGGTCTCGATGGCTGATGGTACACGGCCATGTGCGGAGCGTGTCCGTGGTCCTCCGGTGTCACCGCGCCCGTGCGCACCCGTGCCGACGTGCGCCGGAGCCTCCCCGGCGCGCGTTGTGCGCCGCGCGCCGGTGCCCTGCGGGCCGGGCGGCCGGCGGCCCGGCGCGTCTGGCGCCGACCGCCTCCGGTCACTGGTAGTAGTTGCGTGGTCGCGGATCGGTCCGCGCCCGGGGGGTGCTGGACGACGACGGCACGAGGAGCGGTCATGGGTGGCAGAGAGCGCCCGCCGAAGGCGCGGAACGCGCGTCCCGGCAGGCGGGCGACGGGCCCGCAGGCGGGCGGACAGGCGGTGGACGCCCGGGTGGAGATCGCCCGGCTGGAGGGCTACCTGGCCTGGGAGGCGGAGGTGGCGGCGGCCGAACGGGACGCCCGGGCCTTCGCCGACCGGTTCCCCTGGCTCTCGCCCGACGACCGGGATGCGCTGGAGCGCGCCTACGCGGACGACCGCCTCCGGTACGCCGAGGAGGTCGTGGACCGGGCGGTCGAGCGGTGCCGGCAGCTCGCCGCCCGCTACCGCTCCGAGTGCCGCCGGATCTGCGCGCGGTGGGCGGCCGTCTGCCTCTCCGTGGCGCTGGCGGCGGCGCTGCTCGCCGCCCTCCCGGCGGCCCTGCACGGCTGACGGCCACCGGTTGCGCGACCGGGGCCCGCCGCACACCTTGAACCCAAGGAGTGCGGCGGGCCCCGGTCGCGCGGGGGCGTCCGGGTCAGTGGTGCCCGTGGCCGCTGGTGATCTCCTCGTGCTCCTCGGCGGTCGGCTTGGCGATCTGGCCGCCCCCGCCGTAGAAGCCGCGGGAGAGCTTGGCGCGGGTGCGCGTCAGCAGCCCGGTCCTGCGGGCCACCCCGTTCTCGTCCACCTCGGCCGGCAGCTCGACGGGCTGCGGCTGGTCGTGCGAGGTGAGCGTGTACAGCCGTCCGGGCGGCAGCGGCGCGTGCACCTCGACGAACTCGCCGTGCTGGAGGCGCTTGATGACGCCGGTCTCGCGCCCGTGCAGCACCTTCTCCCGGTCGCGTCGCTGGAGGCCCAGGCACCACCGCTTGGTGATGACGAAGACCACGACCGGCGCCACGAAGAACGCGATCCGCACCGCGTTGGTGATCGAGTTGATCGACAGGTGGAAGTGGGTGGCCAGCAGGTCGTTGCCGCCGCCGGCCAGCAGGACCAGGTAGAGGCTGATCCAGGCGGCCCCGAAGGCGGTGCGCACCGGGGCGTTGCGCGGCCGGTCGGCGATGTGGTGCTCGCGCCGGTCGCCGGTGATCCAGGCCTCCAGGAAGGGGTAGGACCAGATCGCCACCAGGACCAGCGGGAAGATCATCAGCGGTACGAAGACACCCAGGTTCAGGGTGTGGCCCCAGAGCCCGATCTCCCAGCCCGGCATGATCCGGATCAGGCCCTCGGAGAAGCCCATGTACCAGTCGGGCTGGGCGTCCGTGGACACCTGGTCGGGCCGGTAGGGGCCGTACGCCCAGATCGGGTTCACGGTGGCGATCGCCGCCATGGCCGAGATGACGCCGAACACCAGGAAGAAGAAGCCGCCGGCCTTGGCCATGTAGACCGGCATCAGCGGCATCCCGACGACGTTCCTGTTGGTCCGGCCGGGCCCGGCGAACTGGGTGTGCTTGTGGTAGAAGACCAGGATCAGGTGGGCCACCAGCAGCCCCAGCATGATCCCCGGGATCAGCAGGACGTGCACGGTGAACAGCCGCGGGATGATGACCACGCCCGGGAACTCGCCGCCGAAGATGAAGAACTGGAGGTACGTGCCGACGATCGGCACGGCGAGGATCGCGCCCTCCATGAACCGGATGCCGGTGCCGGAGAGCAGGTCGTCGGGCAGCGAGTAGCCCATGAAGCCGTCGAACATGCCGAGGAACAGCAGCAGCGCGCCGAACATCCAGTTGATCTCGCGCGGCTTGCGGAACGCCCCGGTGAAGAAGACGCGCATCATGTGCACGAACATGGCCGCGACGAAGACGATGGCGGCCCAGTGGTGGATCTGCCGGATCAGCAGGCCGCCGCGGAGGTCGAAGCTGATCTCCATCGTCGAGGCGAAGGCCTCCGACATCGGGACGCCCCTGAGGGGCACGTACGAGCCCTCGTAGATGACCTCGCCCATCGACGGGATGAAGAACAGCGTCAGCCAGACACCGGTCAGGATGATGATGATGAAGGTGTAGAGGCAGATCTCGCCCAGCATGAAGGACCAGTGGTCCGGGAAGATCTTGCGCAGGTTGGACCTGGACAGGGCGTAGATGCCGAGCCGCCCGTCGGCCCAGTCGGCGAACGCCTCGACCTTGTTGGCCGGTGCCGCGCGGGTGCTGGTGGCCGGTGCCGGGCTCGGCTGCTGACCGGCTCTCACGACGGGCTCCCCGGTGTCCGCTGCGGAACGTCCTGGACGCCCGGCCGCTGAGCTGCCGGCCGGCGGAGTGATGTGATCATCGGACCTCTCGATGCGGGGGAGCCGGGTACGCCGGCGCGCGGATCCGCCGACCCGCCGCCCCCGTTGCTCAAAGTGATGGAGCGCTTACTCTGACATGCTGTCGGCACCGCGCCGACTGTGCACGTCCATCGGCCCGTCCGGCCGCTCGTGTCGGCTCGCCCGAGGGTCCCCCGTCGCCTCCGGCGGCCGGGATGCTGCGCCCGGGTGCTGTGCCGGGGCGCCGGAGCGTTTGGTGCGCGCCGTGCCCGGGGAGGGCGTGGCGGCGGGCCTACGCTGCGCCAATGGTGGATCACCGGGAACTCTTCGAGGACGTGACGACCGACCTGGCCCGGGCCGGGTTCGACACCGGACGGGGGCCGTCGGGCCTGCGGATCGGTCACCGCCCCCAGGGGGTGGTAGTGGACTGGCGGCCGGTTGACCCGGCCGACGGGGCGGGCGGGTCCGACGAGGTGGAGCGGGCCGACCCGCCGCCGGTCGAGGGGATCAGGGCGGCGGTCACCGGTGCGGTCGCCGTGGTCCTGCGGGAGTCCGGCTACCAGGTGGCCGCGACCGGACGGGACGAGCTGCTGGTCACCGCCGGCCCCGCGCGGGCCGTCGAGGCCCCGGCCGGGCCGGCCCGCGACGAGGTCGCCGTTCCGGAGCAGTGGTGGGGCTGACCGGTGCGGCTTCGCGGCCCGGGCGCAACCCCATGGTTGCGCCCGGGCGGGGCCAGGTGCAACCATGGGGTTGCATTCACTGGTGACGACGGAGGAGCATCCCATGAGCGAGGACCGGATCGAGCGCGAGACCCTGATCGCGGCCCCCCTGGACCGGGTCTGGGCACTGGTGGCCCAGCCCGGGTTCTGGGTGGACGCGCAGAGCGTGGCCGGCACGGTGGCGCGCGAGGGCGAGTCGACCGTGGCGCGGAGCGCCGAGTACGGGGACTTCCCCGTGCGGGTGGAGAAGGTCGAGCCGCCGACCTACCTGGCCTACCGCTGGGCCAGCGCGTTCCCCGGCGAGGAACTGCGCGAGGACAACACCACGCTGGTGGAGTTCACCCTGACCGAGGAGGGCGACAAGACCCGCCTTCGGGTCGTCGAGAGCGGGTTCGCGGCCCTGGCCGTCTCCGAGGAGCGGCGGAGCCAGGCCGTCCGGGACAACAGCGGCGGCTGGCCCCAGGTGTTCGACGCGCTCCGCACGCGGGCCGAGCAGCGGTCGGCGTGACGGAGCGGCGGAGCGGCGGCGCCGAGGTCGTCGACGGCGTGCTCGGCGCGCTGGCGGACCCGACCCGGCGCCGGCTGCTCGACCTGCTCGCCGCCCAGGGCGAGGCGACCGCGACCACGCTCGCCGGGCGACTGCCCGTCACCCGGCAGGCCGTGGTCAAGCACCTCGCCGTCCTGGACACCGCCGGGCTGGTCACCGGCCGTCGGACCGGCCGCGAGGTCCGCTACGCCGTCCGGCCCGAGGCGCTGGACGCGACCGCGCGGTGGATGGCCTCGCTCGCGGCGGACTGGGACCGGCGGCTGGCGCGGATCAAGCTGTTGGCGGAGTCCGCCGAGTCCGCCGGGACGGACGCGGGGGGGCCGGGAGGCGCGGGGCCGGTGTCGGAGCCGCCGGACCGGACCCGCGGCTGAACCACCCCGCCTGTCCCGGCCCGCCCGGCCGGGACGGGTCGGGAAACGGCGGGTCAGCGGTTCAGGCCCCCGGACCGGGACCGGACCGCGGCCACCAGCTCGCCGACGCCGTGCTCCTTCAGCACGCCGTAGTGGTCGCCGGCCAGCTCGATCACCGTCGGCGCCGTCGCCGAGTAGCCGGAGCTCTCCTCGATGAACGAGTAGTCGTCGCCGGTGGCCTTGAACACGGTCACCGGCGCCGACAGCCGCCGCTCGGCCAGCTCGCGGAAGCTGTAGTCGAACTCGTAGGTCTCCCCGACGATCCGGGCGATCCGGCGGACGACCTCCTCGTCCAGCTCCGGCATCAGCCCGTGGACGAAGGCGGCGAAGCCGTCCTCGTCCCGGACCTCGGCCAGGCACCGGTCCAGCCCCGGCCCGCTGATCGAGCCCGCGAACACCGAGTACAGGATGGTCAGGTACGCCGGGTTGCGGTAGGAGTACTCGCGTCCGTACCGCTGGCCGCCGGCCTTCCGCAGCTCCGGGTTGCCCGGGCAGATCAGCAGCAGGTCGTCCACCCGCCGGCCCGCCTGCTCCAGCTGCCACGCGGCCTCGAAGGCGACCCGGGCGCCGAAGGAGTACCCCCACAGGGTGTACGGACCCTCCGGGCGGAGCCGGAGGATCTCCGCCACGTCGGCGGCGGCCATCTGTCGGATCGTCGGGTACGGCGTCTCCCCGGGGTTGATGCCGTACGTCTGCACGCCGTAGAACGGCCGGCCCGCCCGGCCGGCGAGCGGCCGCAGGTTCATCGGGTAGCCGCCCAGCCCCGGCCAGCAGAACACCGGGTCACCGGCGCCCCCGCGGTGCAGCGGCACCAGCCGGGAGGCCGGCCCGCCGGAACCGCCGGCGGCGCCGGAGCGGTCGATCCGCTCCGCGAGGTCGGCCAGTCCCGGGCTCTCGAACAGCACCTGGAGCGGCAGCCGGGTGCCGAACTCCCGGTTGACCCGGTTGACCAGCGCCACGGCGATCAGCGAGTTCCCGCCCGCGGCGAAGAACTCGTCGGCCAGTGAGACGGCCTCGTACTTCAGCGCGGCGCCCCAGACCTCGGCGAGCCGGCGCTCGGTCGGCGTCGACGGCGCCACGAACGGCGCGCCCGTTCCGGCGTCCCGGACCTGCTCGCCGGCGGCGAGGGCCCTGACGTCGACCTTCCCGTTGGCGGTGAGCGGCAGCTCGTCCAGGACCAGCACCCGGTTGGGGACCATGTAGTCGGGCAGCGCGGCGGCCAGCTCGTCCCGGATCATCTCCGCAGGGCCCTTCATGTGCACGGCGTCCTCCCGCATGCCCTCGCTGCGGATCTGCTCGCCACTGACCCGCCCGCCGAGGAAGAAGTACGACGGCCCGGGCGCGATCCCGCACGACGCGAGGACGGCGTCCAGTCGCCGGGCGGCCGGCAGCGGGTGCCCGGTCCTGGAGCTGTAGCCCGAGGACATGAACCCGAAGCCGAGTCCGTTGCGCTGCAGGCGGTGCAGCCGGGTGCCCAGGCCGATGTACTCCAGCCACGGCTCCGCCGCCCGGCTCACCGCCGAGATGCCGAAGTCCGCCCGCCGGTACACCTGCTGGTTGATCGCGATGACGTGCCGGGCCTCCACCAGCTCGTCCGAGATCAGCGTCAGCCCGCCGTCCTCGTACCGGTGGGTGCCGGCCGGAAGGCCCTCGACCCGGCCCGGCCGGGCCTGGACGTAGAGCTCGGTGTCGTCCCGGTACGGCCGACCGTCCTCCGGGACGACCGTGAAGCTGCCCAGGTAGAGGTCCTCGTCGGCGACGTCCAGCCGCCGCCGGACGGCCGGCTCGTGACCGAGCGGCCGCACCGCCAGCCCGTACGCGGGCAGCACCTCCTCCAGGACACCGAGCATGTGCCCGGTCTCGAACTCCAGCACCTCCTGGATGTTGTTCCGGTACACCGGCTCGATCGCGCTGCGCCGGCCGAGGAAGTGCAGGGCCAGGGGCGCGGCGCCGTCGGCCGCGTCGCCGACCCGGACCAGGGTGTGCTCGACCGGGTGGTAGTAGTGGACGCCCGCGGCCAGGCCCTCGGAGCCGTTCGTCTCCAGGTACAGCTGGGTGGCGTACAGCGCGCCGGGGGAGGCGTACGCGTACTTCGGCAGCAGCCGCTCCTCGCTGTGGAACTGTCCGAACCACCGCAGGATCCCGCCCAGCTCGGCCAGGGTCACGCCGCCGTCCCGGCGGGCGGTCCGGTGGTGGTCCGGCCGGTCCGCCGGGTGCGGGGCGGCGAGCAGGGCCAGCAGGTCGTCGCGGGTCACCGGGCCGCCCTCGAAGAACCGGTAGGTCTTGCGGGCGAACGCCTCCCGGCGCTGCCGTTCGCTCTCCTGCCGCCCCGGAAGCCCGACCACCGGACGGCCGGCCAGCTGACCCGGGCTCCGCAGACCCGGGTTCGACAGCTGCGCCTTCACCTGGAGCTTGCTCGCCTTGGACCGGTGGTGCCCGCCGTGGCTGCCCTGGTCCATCAGGGCCGCCTCCTTGGGGTTCAGCTCCACGCAGGCCACCAGGTTCCGGTGTCCCGTCCGCGCGTCGTCGGTCACCACGGCGGCGGCCCGGCGCACCCAGGTGTGGTCCTCGATCGCGAGTGCGATCTCGTCCAGCTCGACGCGGTACCCGCGCAGCTTGACCTGGCTGTCCGTCCGGCCGGCGCACTGCAGGGTGCCGTCCGGGTTCCACTGGGCGAGGTCGCCGGTGCGGTACAGCCGCTCGCCCGGGAGGTACGGCGAGGCGACGAACCGTTCCGCCGTCAGGTCGGGCCGGTTCAGGTAGCCGCGGGCCAGCTGGACGCCGCCGACGTACAGCTCGCCGGTGGCGCCGACCTCCACCGGGGCCAGCTCCGCGTCCAGCACGAAGCAGCGGGTGCGGTCGACCGGCAGGCCGATCGGCACCGAACCCGAGCCCTCGCCGAGGGCCTCCGGGTTGACCCGGTGGGCGGTCGCGTTGATGGTGCACTCGGTCGGCCCGTACAGGTTGACCAGCGAGGCCCGGGGCAGCTCGGCGGTGAGGGCCCGGGCGAGCCGGACGGAGAGCGCCTCGCCGCCCGAGTAGACCGCGCGCAGCGTGGTGCAGCCGGGCAACCGCTCGGTGTCCAGCAGCGCCTGGAGCAGGGTGGGGACGCACTGGAGGGCGGTCACGCCGTGCTCCAGCACCGCGTCGATCAGCCCGTCCGGATCCCGGTAGACGCCCGGCGCCCCCATCACCACGTGGGCGCCGGCGGCGGGCGCGAGGATCTCCCACTGCGCGGCGTCGAAGCTCATCGGCGTCTTCTGCAGCACGGTGGTGTCCGGGCCGAGGTGGCCGGCGTCGGTCAGCCAGCGCAGCTGCGACACGATGCTGTGGTGCTCGATCATCACGCCCTTGGGCCGGCCGGTGCTGCCGGAGGTGTAGATGACGTACGCCAGCGCGTCCGGGGTCGGGCCGGGGGCCGGGTCGCCGGGTCCCCGGCTCTGGTGCGGGATGGGGTGCGTGCCGGCGGCCTCGCGGAGGTCGGCGGGTGTGACGATCCGGACGCCCGGCGGGGCCAGCCCGGCCAGCCGGTGCCGCAGGTGGTCCTGAGCGACGATCACCCTGGTGCCACTGGACTCGATCATGTAGCGGATCCGCTCCTCCGGGTACTCCGGGGAGAGCGGCAGGTAGGCGGCGCCCGCGCAGAGGATGCCCCAGACGCCGGTCATCAGCTCCAGGGACGGTTCGGTGTAGAGGCCGACGCAGTCGTCGGCGCCCGCACCCAGCTGGTGCAGGTGGGCCCCGAGGGCGCCGGCGGCCTCGCCGAGCTCGCGGTAGCTGAGCCGGCCGCCGTCGCCGGTCACGGCCGTGGCGTCGGGCCGGGCGGCCACCTGCGCGCGGAGCAGGTCGGGCAGGCAGACGGAGCGGCGGGCGTCGAGGAGGGCGGCGGACAGGGCGGACTGTGCGGTCATGAGGGGGTTCCCGTGGGTGGGTGCGGATCGGTGCGCCCGGCGCGGGCCGGGCGTGGCTTCCAAGGTCCGCCGCCCGCCGTCCCGGACGCCTGGGGCAGCGGTCGCCTCCTGGCCCGATCCGGTGCCCGGCCCGTGTCGGGCACCGGCCCGGGCAGGGCCCGGTTCCGCCCGCCCCCGTCCCGGGCCTCCGGCCCCGCGCCGGGACCGGTTCCGCCCGCCCCCGTCCCGGGCCTCCGGCCCCGCGCCGGGACCGGTGCCCCGTCCCTGCCCCTGCCCCGGCCCTGCTCGCCCGCTCGCCGTCCGGTGTCCGCCAGCTCCGGACCGGCCGCGCCCTGCCGGTCGAGGAGGTGGTCGAAGTCCTGGTCGGCACCGCGGAGCGGGCGCTCTGCCGCTGGACGGCGGCGCGGGGACCGGCTCCCTGCCGACCCTGCGCCGCCGACCGGAGCGCAGGACCCCGGCCGGGGCTCCGGTCCGGGCCCGGCCGGTCAGCCCCGGGGGGTGGGCTCCGCCGCCGCGGCGAGGTGGCCGAGGAAGGCGGTGACCGCCGGCGGGACCGACCGGTCCCGGAGGGTGGCGGTGCGGACCAGGCGGACGGGCGTGTCGTCCGGGTGGAGCGGGACGAGGGCGACGTCCGGCCGGGCGGCGCGGGCGGCCAGGGCGGGGATCAGGGTGACACCCAACCCGACGGCCACCAGGCCGAGTTTGGCGGGCCACCCGGCCACCTCGTACTCGATCCGCGGCCGGAAGCCGCTGCGCACGCAGGCGGCCAGCAGGGTCGACTCGGCCCGCCGACTGGCGGCGATCCAGTGCTCCCCGGCGAGCTCGGCCAGCTGCACCGACGCGCGGCCCGCCAGCGGGTGGACCGGTGGAAGAGCCACCAGGACCGGATCGTCGACCAGCGGGCGGAGGTCGAACAGCTCGGTGTCGTAGGGGTGTTCGGGATAGGCGGAGACCAGCGCGAGGTCGATCGCGCCGTCCCGGAGCCGGTCCAGCAGGGCGGACGAGAGTCCCTCGGTGAGTGAGACCCCGACCAGCGGGTGCGCGGCCCGGAAGGCTGCCAGCGCGTCCGGGACCAGCGCCGCGTTGGCGCTGTCGAACGCGCCGACCCGCAGCCTGCCGAGGTTCAGCTCGGTGAGCGCCGCCAGGTCGCGGCGAGTGCCGTCCAGCCGCTCCAGCAGCGCCTCGGCGTGCGGCAGCAGGGTGCGTCCGTGCTCGGTGAGTCGCACGCCCCGGGCCAGTCGGTCGAAGAGCGGCGCACCGAACTCGGCCTCCAGGGTGGAGATCTGACGGGATATCGCGGACTGGGTGAACCCCAGCCGCTCGCCGGCGGCGGTGAACGAGCCCAGCCGGGCGGCGGTGCGGAAGACTTCGAGCCAGGCCATGTCCATTCCGCATGGCTACCATGCGAGACATTCGCTTGTCGCCTGGCTCGATGGTTCCTAGCGTGGAGGCCATGGAGAAGATCGCATTTCTCGGCCTCGGCCGGATGGGTCGACCGATGGCCCGCCGACTCGCCGCCGCCGGTTACCCGTTGACGGTGTGGAACCGCACGCCCGGGAGGGCCGAGGGGCTCCCGGAGGCCGCCGATCCGGCGGAGGCGGTGCGCGGGGCGGGCGTCGTCGTCACGATGCTGTCCGACCCGGAGGCGCTGGCGGCGGTGGCCGAGCGGTTCGTGGGGGAACTGGTGCCCGACACGATCTGGACCGAGATGTCCTCCGTCGGTCCGGCGGCGGTGGCCGCCCTGCGCGGACGACTGCCGGACGGCGTGGGGCTGGTGGACGCGCCGGTGCTCGGCAGCGTCGGCCCGGCCGCGTCGGGCGGGCTGACCGTGCTGGCGGGCGGGGAGCCCGCCGACCTCGACCGGGTCCGGCCGGTACTGGAGACGCTCGGTTCGGTGGTGCACTGCGGCGGTCCCGGGTCGGGCGCGGCGCTGAAGCTGGTGGTGATCGGCGCGGTGATCGGGGGAGTCGCCGTGGTGGCGGAGGCACTCGCCCTGGCCGACTCGCTCGGCCTCCCGGAGGAACTGGCCCTGGGCGCGCTGGCGAGCGGACCGCTCGGTGGTGCGGTCGGCCGGGCCCGCTCCGACGACGCCGACTTCCCGGTCCGGCTGGCCGCCAAGGACCTCGCGCTGGCCGGTGGCGGGCCCGTCCTGACCGCCGTGCGCGAGCGGCTGCTCGACCACCCCGAACTCGCCGAACAGGACCTCGCCCGCTGGGTGGACGCGGTCCGGGCCGGCTGACAAGCCCGGCCGCCCGGCCCGCCGGACGGGTGGCCGGGCCGGGGAGGCAGGCCGGTGGTTCCTCCCGCACTCCGGTCGGGACACGCCTTGCCGCGCAGGGCGGGTGACGGCCCGCTCCGGTCTAGGCTCGTGCCATGGTTCGCCGCGACGAGCGCGCCGAGGGCGCTGGACCGTTCACGACCCGGGTCACCTGGCGCAAGGCCGAGGGCGGCCTGGCGGTCTGGGAATCCCGGCCGGCCCGCAAACGCGGTGTGTTCAGGACGCTGGCGGAGTCGGGAGCCGAGGGTGCGCCGCACCGTGCGGACGGCCGGGCGCTGCACCGCCTGCGCACACTCAACACCGTCGCCGCCGTCGCGTTCGTGATCGGTGGCGGGCTGTTCGCGCTCGGCGCCCTCCTCGCGGCGGTCACCGGCGTCGGCCCGACGGCGATCGCCTCGGTCTTCTTCGTGGGAGGCCTGTTCTTCAACACCGGCGGCTACGCCTCGCTGCTCCAGGCGGTCAATGCCCCGCGCCGCTCCGGTGGGAGGGATGCACCCGTCACCCGGGCCTGGCGCTGGTGGAGCTACGAACCTCAGCGGATCGACTGGCTCAGCACGTTCGTCCTGTTCGCCGGGACCCTGGTGTTCGGTGTGAACCTGCTGGACTCCTTCCTCCAGGACCTCTCGGTCCGGCAGGCGGACCGGCTGGTCTGGGCCCCGGACATGGTGGGGTGCGTGCTGTTCCTGATCTCGGGACACCTCGCGCTGGTCGAGGTCTGCCACGGCCGCTGGTGCGTGCACGCGCGCGGCATCGGGTGGTGGATCGTGCTGGTCAACCAGATCGGGTCCGTGCTCTTCCTGCTCTCGGCGGTGGCGGCGTTCACCCGTCCGGAGACCGGTAGCCCGGTCAACACCGACATCGCGAACTGGGGGACCTTCGCGGGTGCGCTGTGCTTCTCGGCCGGCGGAGTGGTGCAGTACTTCGAGCGGCCGTAGCCGTTCGGGGCGAGTGGCGGTTCCCGGACGGCGGTGCCGCGGGGGGAGACGCCGCTGCTGCTGCCGGAGCCCGGTTGATCCCGGACCGGTCAGGCGGCCCAACGGGAGACCGCGAATCCGCTTCCCGCACGCCGTACTTCGACGGCGCCCGCGCCCGCGAAGTGGGCGGGGACCACGAGTTCCCTCGTGTCGGCGGCGCGTTGCAGCACCCGCTGCCGGCTGGCGGCGGCCCGGGCCGGGTCCTCGCAGAAGCAGCTGTTGCAGGCCGGGTGGAGCAACTGCACCGGGCTGTGCAGCAGATCGCCGACGAACACCGCCCGCTCCCCGCGTGAGGCGAGCCGCAGCACCGACGAGCCGGGGGTGTGACCCGGCGCGGGCTCCAGGGTGAGTGCCTCGTCGAGCCGGTGACCGCCCTCCCAGAGCACGGCCTGCCCGGAGCGGACGACCGGCGCGATGCTGTCGGCGAACATCAGCCGCCGTTCCTCCCGCCAGACCCGGGCGTCGGCGTCCGCCGGGGCCGGTCCCGACTCCGGCCCGTCCGGATCGATCGCGGCGTGGTCCGCGGCCGGCAGGTAGTAGGTGGCGTTGGGGAAGGCGGGGACCCACTCGCCGTCCCGCGCGACGGTGTTCCAGCCGACGTGGTCGGCGTGCAGGTGGGTGTTGACCACCACGTCGACGTCCTCCGGACGGACCCCGGCCGCTTCCAGGCGGTCGAGGAAGTCGCTCCGCCGGTCGTGGAAGTGCGGGCTGTGCGGGCGCTGCCGACCGTCCCCGACGCTGGTGTCGACCAGGACGGTCCGACCGCCGTGGCGGACCACCCAGGTCTGGAGCGCCCCCCGGTAGTCGTCCCCGGCCCGGTCCCAGTGGTCGGGGGCCAGCCAGTCCGCGTTCCGCTCCCACTCCCCGGTCGGCAGACCGGGCACGATCCTCTGCGCCGGGACGAACGGCCCCTCCCACTCGACCACCCTGATGATCTCGGCGTCGCCGAGCACGATCCGCTCCATGGTTCCTCCCCGTGTCGTTGTGCACCCGTGTGGTTGTGCACCTGTTCAGCTGTACAGCTGTGCGGCTGGTTCGTGGGGCGCCACTTCCGTACGCCGCCGGTGTCGAGCCTAGGAGGCGCCGACTGAGCGCCTCAATGCTTCAGAGGATCAATCGGATACGTGATCGGCTCACGGGTGCGTGGCCGGCCACCGTAGGATGACCGGATGGACGTGGTGAGCGACGCGATCGCGGCCGTGCGCATCGGCCGGCCCTCCTCGGTCCGGCTGCGGGTCGGCGGGCCGTGGTCCACCCGGATCCCCCCGTACGACGGGGCCGGGTTCCACGTGGTGCTGGAGGGCGCTTGCTGGCTGCTGCCCGACGGTGGCGCGCCGGTGGCCCTGGGCGCCGGTGACGCGGTGCTGCTGCCGCACGGGACCGGCCACGTCCTCGCGAGCGCGCCGCTGGAGCCGGCCGAGGCGGCGCGGGCGGTACCGATCGACCGGCTGCTCGGCCCCGGACGGCCGGTGCCGCCGCTCGGCCCCGCCGCCTCGTACGAGTCCGCCCCCGGCTCCGGGACGGGGGCGGCGGTCGAGCTGCTCTGCGGCAAGTACCGCCTGGAGCACAGCCGGACGCACCCGCTGATGCTGGAACTCCCGGACGTGGTCCACCTGGCGAACCGGGTCGGCGGCCACCCGCAACTGCGCTCGGCCGTGGACCTGTTGGGGGGAGAGCTGGCCGCCGACGAGGCCGGTGCGGCGCTGGCCGTGCCGAGCCTGATCGACCTGCTGCTGGTCTACATGGTGCGCGCCTGGCTGGCCGGGCCGCCCGGCGCCGGTCCGGGCGGTGCGGGCGGTGCGGGTGGTGCGGCCGACGGGGGCGGAGCCGGGGCGCCGGACGGTCCGGCCGCCACCGGAGGGCCGGGGCCGTCGGGGGCGCGGGGCGGTGGCTGGTCCGCCGCGCTGGGTGACCCGGTCGTCGCCGCCGCGTTGCGGGCCCTGCACGAGGACCCTGCGCGGGGCTGGAGCACCGAGGACCTCGCCGCCCACGCCGGGGTCTCCCGGGCCACCCTCACCCGGCGGTTCACCGGGCTGGTCGGCCGTCCGCCGATGGCCTACCTCACCTGGTGGCGGATGACGCGCGCGGCGGCGCTGCTCCAGCAGACCGCCGAGCCGCTGGACGTCATCGCCCGCCGGGTCGGATACGCGACCCCGTACGCGCTCTCGCACGCCTTCAACCGGCTCTTCGGGACGACGCCCGGCCGCTACCGGGCTCGCACGTCGCCCCTTCTCTCTGACGGTTGATCAAACTCTTGAACGCTTGAGTAGACCTGCCCTGTTCCTGTCAAGAGGGCCTCGGATGGTCGCTCGGGCTCGGTCCGTGCGCGCTCCGCTCGGCTTTCCCTCAGGTCCGTACCAGGTGGGGCCCATTTTCTGGAGGGATTCGTCCGTTCTGTCATGTCCTGTCATAGCTCGACTCGGAGGAATCTCCAGGTTTCAATCCCGAGTGGGCGTTCATGAAGATAACGAAAGAGTCGGGATTGAGGAGAGCTTGAATTTACTTATTGACGCCAGCTGACGGGGCCGGGTTAACTCCTCCCACCTCGCCGCAGCGCTGCGGCACCTGTCACGGAGGCACCCCCCATGAACGCAACGATGCGTCGCGTCCTCGTCGGCACCGCCGCGGTCTCACTGGCCCTGTCCATGGCCGCCTGCGGCAAGGCCGGTGGCGACAAGAAGGACAGCGCGAGCTCCGGGGACACCAAGTCCATCGGCCTGCTCCTGCCGGAGAACGCATCCTCCACCCGCTACGAGTCCTTCGACCGCCCGTTCATCGAGGCCAAGGTCACCGCGCTCTGCCCGGACTGCAAGGTCCGCTACAGCAACGCCGAGGGCAGCGCCGCGAAGCAGAAGCAGCAGTTCGACACCCTGATCGCGGAGGGCGTGAAGGTGATCGTCCTCGACGCCTTCGACGCCAAGTCCACCCAGTCGTGGGTCAAGGAGGCGGCCGGAAAGGGCGTCAAGGTCGTGGCCTACGACCGGCTGGCCACCGGCCCGGTCGCGGCCTACGTCTCCTTCGACAACGAGAAGGTCGGTGAGCTCCAGGGCCAGGCCCTGCTGGACGCCCTCGGCGCCAGGGCCGCCGACGCCAACATCGTGATGATCAACGGTGACGAGGCCGACCCGAACGCCGCCCTCTTCAAGTCCGGTGCCCACAAGGTGCTCGACGGCAAGATCAAGAAGGTGGTCTACGAGCAGTCCGGCGAGTGGAAGCCCACCGTCGCGGGCCAGAAGACCGGCGCCG
Organism: Streptomyces sp. BE303; assembly: GCF_036290945.1. Lineage (NCBI taxonomy): Bacteria > Bacillati > Actinomycetota > Actinomycetes > Kitasatosporales > Streptomycetaceae > Streptomyces > Streptomyces sp. BE303. Next base: position 29,396 of record NZ_JAQYWZ010000891.1, on the reverse strand, counting down.
CCATCACCCAGCTCGGCAAGGACGGCTTCCAGGCCGTCTACTCCGCCAACGACGGCATGGCCGGCGCCATCATCACCCAGCTCAAGGCGGCCGGCATCACCGTCCCGGTCGGCGGTCAGGACGCCGGCCTCGACGCCGTCCAGCGGATCGTCGCCGGTGACCAGGCCTACACCATCTACAAGGCCTACAAGCCGCTCGCCGACAACGCCGCCGAACTGGCCGTCAGCCTGCTGCAGGGCAAGGACGTCAAGGCCGTCGCCTCCACCACGGTGGACAGCGAGACCGACAAGGGCATCCCGGCCAAGCTGCTGCAGCCCAAGATCGTCACCAAGGCGAACATCAAGGACACCGTGATCGCCGACGGCCTCTACAAGCCCGCCGACATCTGCACCGCGGACTACGCCGCCGGCTGCACCGCCGCCGGCATCAACTAGCAGTTCCCGCAGGCCCGTCCGACCGGCTCCGGCGAACCGCCACGGCGCTCCCCGGCCCACCGGGGAGCGCCGGCCCGAGGCCCGGCCGCTCGCCCGCCGACCGGCACCCCCGACCGCGCGAGCACCCCGGCGAGCACCGCCGCGTCGCGGGCACCGCCGGGTCGGACGCCCCGTCGCGACACGACCACGTCGCGAGCACCACCCCCTCGCGGGTCCCACAGCCCCGCGAGCGCCCACCCACCCCCGCCACGCACACCCACGCAGGAGATGGTTCACGTGACAGGCGCACCCGTACTGGCGCTGCGCGCGGTCTCCAAGCGCTTCGGCGCCGTCCAGGCCCTCACCGACGTCGACCTCGACGTCCACGCCGGCGAGGTCCTCGCCCTGGTCGGCGACAACGGCGCCGGCAAGTCCACCCTGGTCAAGACGATCGCCGGCGTCCACCCCATCGACGAGGGCACCATCACCTGGGACGGGCGCCCGGTCCGGATCGCCCGGCCCCAGGACGCCCAGACGCTCGGCATCGCCACCGTCTACCAGGACCTCGCGCTCTGCGACAACCTCGACGTCGTCGCCAACCTGTTCCTCGGCCGCGAACTGCGCCGCCGCGGCGCGCTGGACGAGGTCGCCATGGAGCGCCGGGCCAAGGAACTGCTGGACACCCTGTCGATCCGCATCCCCAGCGTGCGGATCCCGATCGCCGCGCTCTCCGGCGGACAGCGCCAGGTCGTCGCCATCGCCCGCGCCCTGGTCGGAGACCCGCGGATCGTCATCCTCGACGAGCCCACCGCCGCGCTCGGCGTCGAACAGACCGCGCAGGTCCTCGACCTGGTCGAGCGGCTCCGCCAGCGCGGCCTCGGCGTCATCCTCATCAGCCACAACATGGCGGACGTCCGCGCGGTCGCCGACACCGTCGCCGTCCTGCGGCTCGGCCGCACCAACGGCGTCTTCCCGGTCGCCGGCACCACGCCCGAGGAGATCATCTCCGCCATCACCGGCGCCACCGACAACGCCGTCACCCGGCGCCAGGCACGTATCGCGGAGGAAGCGAAGTGACCACCAGCCAGACCACCCCCACCGCCGGGCCCACCGACGGGAGTGCGACCGCGACGGACCCGCGCCTGCTGGTCCGCCAGGGCGGCTTCGCCGGGTACGCCGAGGAGTTCCGCCGCAAGATCCGCAGCGGTGACCTCGGCTCGCTGCCGGTCGTGATCGGCCTCATCCTGATCGCGGTCATCTTCCAGAGCGTCACCGGCCACTTCCTCCAAGCGGACAACCTGACCAACATCACCAAGTGGATCGCCGGCTACGGCCTGATCTCGGTCGGGGTCGTCTTCGTCCTGCTGCTCGGGGAGATCGACCTCTCGCTCGGCTCGGTCGCCGGCGTCTGCGCCGCCGTCACCTCCGTCCTCGCCGTGCGGCAGGGCGTGAACGAGTGGCTGGCGATCGTGATCGCCCTGCTCACGGCCGCCGCGATGGGAGCCCTGCACGGCTTCTTCTTCGCCAAGATCGGCGTGCCCGCCTTCGTCGTCACCCTGGCCGGCATGCTCGCCTGGAGCGGCCTCCAGGACTACGTGCTCGGCCGGCTCGGCACCGTCAACAACATCAACGACGGCGTCGTCGCCCACCTCGACAACTACTTCCTCGGCGACGGCGACATCTCCTTCGCCTGGCTGCTCGCCGTCCTCGCCATCGGCGGCTTCCTCGCGGCACAGCTCCTCACCGCCCGGCGCCGCACCGCGGCCGGCCTGCCGGCCAGGCCGCCGGGCGACATCGCGCTGCGCACCGGCGGCCTGGCCCTCGTCGCCCTGGTCGGCGCCTACACGCTCAACCAGGACAGCGGCCTGCCGCTGCCGCTGGTCGTGCTGGTCGGCGTGGTCGTCCTCACCGACTTCGTGCTCCGGCGCACCTCCTACGGACGCCAGATCTTCGCGGTCGGCGGCGGCATCGAGGCCGCCCGCCGGGCCGGCATCAACGTCGCCTGGATCCGGATCTCGGTGTTCATGATCTCCGCCGCGCTGGCCGGTCTCGGCGGGCTCTTCATCGCCTCCCAGCAGGGCTCGGCCGACAAGCTCCTCGGCGGGGGCAACGTGCTGATGAGCGCCATCGCCGCCGCCGTCATCGGCGGGACCAGCCTCTTCGGCGGGCGCGGCAGCACCTGGTCCGCCCTGCTCGGCATGCTGGTGATCCAGTCGATCACCACCGGGCTGGACATGGTGCACGCGGCCCAGGCCATCCAGTACATGATCACCGGCGCGGTGCTGCTCGCCGCGGTGGTGCTCGACTCGGTCTCCCGGCGCACGCAGAAGTCCGCCGGCCGGGGCTGAGACGGGGCCGGCGCCCCCGGCGAACGGCCCTCCCGAACGGCCCGGTCCCCACCCCCACGGGGACCGGGCCTCCGCCGTGCGCGGGACGTTGGTCCCTCCCGTCCGTCCGCCCGGGCCCGCACCCTGGAATGCGGGCCCGCCGGTCCGCGGAGACCGGCGGCGCGAGCCGAGTATGTGAGGAAGTACCGCCGTCCATGTCCGCCGAGACGATCGTGCACCGTTTGGTCGACGCCTTCTTCACCCACTGCCACGAGTGCGGCGAACCCCGTGACTCCGACTGCCACCCGCGCTCCCACTGGCGCCTCTACCTGGACCTCGACGCGGAGACCGTCCGGCGGATCCGCACGTGGGCGCTCGATCCGGCCCAGCCGGTCGGCACCGACGCCGAGCGAGCCGTGCTGCTGCACTGGCTCGAAACGCAGGAGGCCTGAGGCACGCCGCGCGCCGGTCGCTCGGCCCCCGGGCTGCGACGCGGCACTCCCGCTCCGGCCCCGTGCCCCCGTGCCCTCTCGTCCCCGCCGGACGCGGGGCCGAGCGGGTGGAGCGGGCGGAGACCGGTGCGGCGGGTGGGGCGCGACGCCGTTCCGCTAGCGTGAGCGACCATGCAGACCCTTGATCCCGCCCGCACCGCCCTCGTCCTGGTCGATCTGATGCCCCGGATCGCCGCTCTGCCGCTGGCCCCGCGCACGGGTGCCGAGGTGGTGGCCGCCTCGCTGGACCTCGCGGAGGCGTTCCGCGCCGCGGGCGCGCCGGTGATCGCGATCCGCGTCGAGCGGCCGGGCGCGGTCGAGCAGCCGCCGGGGAGCGAGCTGGTGGCCGAGGTGGCGGAGGCCGCCGACGAGGTCGTGGTCAAACGCACGATCGGCGGCTTCCACGGCACCGGGCTGGACGAGCTGCTCCGGGCGCGCGGGGCGGAGACCCTGGTGTTCGGTGGCATCGCCACCAACCTCGGTGTCGAGTCCACCGCCCGCGCCGCCTCCGACCACGGCTACGCGCTGCTGTTCGTCGAGGAGGCGCTGGCCGCCCTGACCGAGGAGGAGCACCGGGCGGCGGTCGGCCTGAACCTGCCCCGCTTCGGCGAGGTGGTCGGGCGGTCGGCCGTCCGCCTGGGCTGACCTCCGGCCTACTCCTGCGCCGTCCTCACCGGCCGCCGGGCCAGCTCCAGGGCGTCGCGCAGGCGCCCGCCGGAGGCGGCCAGCAACTGCGCGGCGGCCGGTGCGTCGACCCCGGCGAGGACGACCAGGACGGCGTCCTTGGCCTCGCCACCGGTCGCGGCCAGTGCGCGCCGCGCGGTCGCCTCGTCCGCTCCGGTGATCTCGGTGACGATCCGGCGGGCCCGGTCACGCAGTTTGGCGTTGCCGGTCCGTACGTCGACCATCAGGTTCCCGTACGTCTTGCCGAGCCGGACCATCACCGCCGTGGAGATCAGGTTCAGCACCAGCTTCTGCGCCGTCCCCGCCTTGAGCCGGGTGGAACCGGCCACCACCTCGGGCCCCACGACCACCTCGATGCCCAGCTCGGCCGCGGCCACCAGGGGTGAGCCCGCCGTGCAGGACAGCCCCACGGACAGGGCCCCGGCCGTGCGCGCGTGCCGGACGGCCGCCACCGTGTACGGCGTGCGGCCCGAGGCCGACAGCCCGATCACGGTGTCGTCGGGCGTCGGCGCCAGCGCGTCCAGGTCGGCGACGGCCCGCTCCGGGCGGTCCTCCGCCCCCTCCACGGCGTGCAGCAGCGCCTGCGGTCCGCCCGCGATCAGCCCGACCACCCGGCCCGGCCCGGTGTTGAACGTCGGCGGGCACTCGCTCGCGTCGAGGACGCCGAGCCGCCCGGCCGTCCCGGCGCCGGCGTAGACCAGCCGCCCGCCCCGGCCCATCCGGGCGGCGACCGCGTCCACCACGGCGGCGATCTGCGGCAGCGCGCCGGTCACCGCGGTGGCGACGGTCCGGTCCTCGGCGTTCATCAGCCGCAGCAGGTCGAGCGTCGCCAGCCGGTCGATCCCGCCCCACTCCGGCCGCACCGTTTCCGTCACCGGTCGCGGCAGCGGCGGGGGAGGAGGCGGGGGCGGTGCGGCCGATGAGGTCGCGGCGGCGGGGTCGGACGGGTGCGCACTCTCCATACGCCCCACCTCCCCCCGCCGGACCGCGGCCAACCCGGCGCGGGCGGGTGGGCGGGCGGTGACGCCCGGCGGTCAGGCCATCCAGAAGAAGACCGCCGTCATGCGCCGGTCCTCCGGGGTGAGGCCGTAGTAGCCGGTGGCGCTGTGGATGAGGTTGGCGTGGTACAGCAGGAGCCGGTTGTAGCGGTTGGGCACGCGCACGTCCTCGACGAACGCGTCGGACGGGACGCGCCGGGTGCCGAGGGCCTCGACGAGGTTGTGGTGCGGCGCGGTGACGAGGTTGCCGCCGAGCCGCCCTCCCGGGAACTGCTGGCGGTAGAAGCCGGTGCCGGCGTCCGCGGGGGCGCCGGGGCTGAGGTAGAGCACGGCCGCGAAGCTGCAGAGCGCGCGGGAGTCGGTGTGGGGGCGCGGCTGCGACTCCCCGGCGCCGACCACCTGGACGCAGTTGTGGTTGAGGGTGCCGCCGGCGGGGGTGCTCCGGACCCAGAGCCGCCGGGCGCCGGTGGCCCTGCGGACCAGGGTCTCGACCCGGGCGAGTTCGTCGGGTTCGAGCCCGGGCATGGTCCGCAGCCCGGGCCAGGTCTCCGGCCGGTAGGGGTGGCCCTCGGTCCAGTCGCCGCGGTCGAGGCAGCGCCGCCGGACGGCGTCGGGGTCGGGCAGGACGTCGTCGATCACCCAGTAGTCGCGTCCGGGCGTGGGTTTGCGGTACGGGAGGACCGGCAGGGCGGTCCTCCCGGCGGGCAGTGGAGGCATGCGCCGACCATAGGATTCGGGGCCCCCAACGTTCTGCCGTGAGCAGGTCAACCTTTCGTCAAAGGCGTCGGGGGCGGGTCCGGACGGGCGGCGCGGCCCGTCAGTAGGTGGCGGCGAGCAGTCCGCAGACCGCCAGGAAGCCGCAGATCCCGAAGTTGACCAGCTTGTGGGCGAGGAACACCGCCGCGAACTCGCGTATGGTCGCGCTCGGCCAGTAGTACGCGGCCGTCGGCGAGCCGAAGACCTGCCCGTTGACGCCGGTCTTGCGGGCCATGAGCGCGGCGCGGAACGCGTGGAAGTTGTTGGTGACGATGACGCAGCGGTAGTCGGGCCGGGCCTGCTCCATGATCACCTTGCTGAAGACCAGGTTCTCCTCGGTGGTGCGCGAGCGGTCCTCCTGCTCCAGGTGCTCCGGGGGGAAGCCGCGCTCGACGAGGTAGCCGGCCATCGCGTGGGACTCCGCCACCTTCTCGTCCGACCCCTTCCCGCCCGAGGCGATCAGGATCGGCGGGTTGCCGCGCGCGGCCTGCCGGTCGTAGACCTGGCGGCCCCGGTCGAGCCGGCTGGCGAGCAGCGGCGGCACCCGCTCCCCGCCGATCAGGCCGGAGCCGAGCACCACCACGAAGTCGACGTCGCGGCGCGGGCGGTGGCGTCCGTAGAGGAAGGCGTAGCCGACGAAGCAGACGAACAGGAAGGAGACGTAGCCGACCACCAGGACGGCCGTTCCGGCGACGATGCCGAGCCGGACCGAGTGGGTGGCCAGCGCCGCCACGAGCAGGCCGATCACCGAGAGGATGCCGAGTCCGGCGAGCAGCGAGAGCAGGTTGGCGAGCCGCCACCCCTCCTTGCGGACCATGGTGAGCCCGTTGGAGATCAGGAAGCCGATCAGGGCCAGGGTGCCGGTGGCCGGAATCAGGATGATCGCGACCGCCGCCAGCTCCGCCACCAGCGTCGGGGCCTTGCGCAGCTCGGCGATCAGGGCGAGCGCGAGGAAGGACATGGCGAGGCCGAGCAGGACGGCGTTGCTGAACTGGCGGCGGTCCCGCAGGACTCCGATCCCGCAGAGGAGGAAGAAGAAGGCCGCTGGGGTATAGGCGATCATGCTCGTATCGTAGGGGCCCGGCCGGGGTGGCCGGCGGGAGCCTCCGGATCGGCCGCCGCCGGCGTGCGCGCCGGCGGGCGGGGCGACTACGGGCGCGCCGGCTCCGGCCGTGCGGGCCGCTCCTGCTCCTCGTGCGAGGCCCCGTCATTCGGTCCGATTCGCCCGATCCGGCGCACGCCCGGTACCGCCGCGGTGCCCGCGCAGGCGAGCGCCACCAGGGCGGCGGTGACGAGCAGGGGCCCGGTGCTGCCCCAGGCGTCGGCGGCGAGCGGGGCCAGCGTGTAGCCGAGCGGTGCGGCGGCGAGGGAGAGCAGCCAGTCGTAGGAGGTGACCCTGGCCAGCACCTGGGCCGGGAACTCCTGCTGGACGACGGTCTGCCAGACCGGGTTGAGGAAGCCGAGCCCGGTCATGGCCAGCGCGTAGGCGGTCACCGTGACCGGTGCGGGCGCGCTCACGGCGAGGGCCGTCAGCGGCAGCGCGTACAGGGCCAGGCCCAGGTTGGCGACGAGGACGGGCTGTCGCGGCCGGACCCGCCCGGCGATCAGCGAACCGGCCAGCACCCCGAAGGCGGCGGCCTGGGTCATGGCGATCCACACGCCGTCACCGCCGAGCCGCTGGGCCGCGATGAGCGGGCCGAGGGTCAGCAGGACGGCGCTGGCGCCGTTCCAGACGCCGTGGCCGATCAGACTGGTCCAGTACCAGTCGCGTGCGCGCAGCTCGCTCCATCCCTCGGCCAGGTCCGCGCGCAGCGGGCGACGGCCGCCCGGGGTGTGGCGGACCCTCAGCCGCGACATCAGCGCGGCGCTGACCAGGAACGAGGCGCCGTCCAGGACGAACGCCCAGCCGGCGCCCGCCGTGAAGACCAGCAGGCCGGCCAGTGCGGGGCCGCCGAGCCGCGCGGCGTTGGTGGCGGAGGCGAGCAGGGCGTTGGCGCGCATCCGCAGCGGGCCCTCGACGGTGGCCGCGATCAGCGGCGAGGCGGTCGGCATGGCGAAGGCGGAGGCGATGCCGCCGACCGCCTCGGCGACGGCGATGTGCGCCAACCGGGGCTCGCCGCCGAGTAGTTCGAGGCCGACGAGGATCTGGGCGGCGGCCCGGACCAGGTCGGTGGTGAGCGCGATCAGGCGCGGATCGAAGCGGTCCCCGACGACGCCGCCGAGCGGGAGGAGGAACAGGCGCGGCACCATGGCGCAGCCCAGGACCAGGGCGAGCGCGGAGGACGAGCCGGTCGCCCGGGTGATCGCGATGGCGAGCGCGGCCGGGACGACGGCGTCGCCGAGGGTCGAGACCGCCCGGCCGAGGAAGAGCAGGCGGAAGTCGCGCAGTCGCAGAGGGTGGGTCACGGACGGGACTATATTTCGGTACCGAAATTTCGGCAACGAAATAATGTGGGTTCGACGTGACAGGCCGTGACGTGCCGCCGCCTAGACTCGTGCCATGACGCGCGCCCCCCGCCCCGACCGACCGGCCGACCGGCAGCCCCCGGACGAGGCCCGGGCGGAGGAGCTCCGCGACTGGACCGACGGCCACGTCGAACGCTGGCAGCCGGTCCTGCCGCACCTCGACCCGGACATCGAGGGCGCCGTCACCCGGATGAGCAAGCTCTCCCGCCACCTCGGCCGCGTGCGCGAACAGGGCGTGGCCGACTACGGCCTGCAGAAGCACGAGTTCGACACCCTGCACGAGCTGGCCGGGCGCGGCGGCCACGCCGCCCCGTCCGAGCTCCGGAACGACCTCAACCTGGCACCGGCCTCGGTGACCGGCCGGCTCGAAGGACTCGAACGGCGCGGGTTCGTCGTCCGCACCCCCTCCACCGAGGACCGGCGGCGGGTCGACGTCCGGCTCACCGAGACGGGCCGCGCGGCCTGGCGCGAGGCGCTGGACGTGGTCGGCCGCGAGGAACGGCGCCTGCTCGGCGTCCTCACGCCGGACGAACGGCGCCGGCTCTCCGACCTGCTGCGCCGCGTCCTGCTGGCCGCCGAGGCGCCCGCGCCGGACCGGCCGGGCAGGCCCGAACGGCCGGGGAGGTCTACGGCCGCAGGCGGGCACGGCCACTGACCGCCGCGGGCCCGGCCGGGGCCCGCGCGCCGCGGCCCCGGGCGGGTAGCGGCGGGGGTGTCAGTTCCAGCGGCCGACTATGAGGCGGACCCTGGCCCCCTCGCCGAGGATCGGGGCGGTGGTCGACGGCAGCCGGACCCGGGTGACCCAGGAGTCCGCCTGCGGGTCCTCGTCCGGCAGCGGCCGCTCGTCCTCCGGGTGGAGGTCCTTGATCGTGCCGGTGACCTCGGAGTTCCAGTGCGCCCAGGCTGCCGGGCGCGGCCCGGCGGCCTGTACGTCGACGATCAGGGTGTCCGCGAAGTCGGCGGTCTGCTCCAGGTGGTCGCCGAAGCCGAAGAACCCCTTGTGCTCGCGCAGCGAGAGCACCCGCAGGTCGAGCGCGTAGCGCAGCGGCGCCGTCCCCGGCCGCGGCAGGGCGGTGGAGAGGAACGCGGTCGCCAGGGGGACGGCGCCGTCCCCGTCGGCGCGGTCGCCGTCCGGGTCCCGCCCGCGCCGGCCGTTGCGCCGGGGGTCGGAGAGCTGGATCGGGCACCAGTGCGGTGCCACCCGCTCGTGCATCAGCACCGGCAGCCCGCGCACCTTGAGCTCCACCTCGGCCTGCCAGGTGACGTCGGGGTCGTCCTCCGGCAGCTCCAGGCCGACCAGGTCGGCGCGGACCCGCAGGTCGCCGAACAGGAACCGGCGCAGGTTCTGGTACCCCTCCTCGGAGTTGACCAGCCCGTACCGCCCGCTGTGGCTGCGGTGGGCGAAGGCGCGGTGGGCTCCGGTGACCTGGGCGTTCTCGATCTGCACCAGCCCGTCGCTGCGCGGGCCGACCGCCGCCGAGGAGACGCCGTGGGCCACGTCGTAGTCGGCGGAATCGGTGCCGACGAAGCAGAACACCCGGTTCAGCGGGAAGCTTCCGGCCGCGTCCTCGGCGGAGCCGGTGCCGTCGTCGTCCGGCATGTCGACGGCCCGCCAGCCCACGGGCGGCCCGGCCTCGTCCCGGCGGCCGGCCGGGGTCAGGTACCGGTACATCCGGGCGGGTCCGAACACGTCCGCGCCGTTGAAGTTGACCATGTCCCGCAGCGCCTCGGGGACGCCGAACCCGACGTCGAAGGTGATGCCGCCGTGCGGCGTCCCGTACGTGAAGAGCTTCGCGACGTAGTCGGCGGCCCGCCGCCCCGGGCGCCGTTCCGGGATGACCTTCTGCAGCAGGCAGCGGCAGATCAGCCCGCCCATCGAGTGGGCGACCAGGTGGACCTGGGACGCGCCCGTCCTGGCCTGGAGCTTCTCGATCAGGTCCAGCAGGTCGGCGGCGGCCGTCTCCAGGTCGAACCGCTGCGGCCCGGCTCCCCAGGCGCCGGCGCAGCGGTCGTAGAAGCGGTGGATCCAGATGCTGTCGGGGGGAATCTCGTCGTGGTTCTCCAGGTAGTTCTCCTGGCTGCCCTCGACGAGGATGTGGTAGCCCTCGTCGAGGTGCAGGCGCAGTAACGGACTTTCGAACTGGTAGAAGACGGGGTCGTCCTCACGCCCGACGCGGATGTGCGTCGAGCCCTCGTTGAATCCGTAGAACGGATCCGTCACGGCCTTCTCGATCCCGGGGGTGCCTCCGGCGTAGCCCCGGACATAGATGATCGGGAGTCTGGCGGACGGCGTACGCATGGCCGGCCTGCCCTCTCCGCGGCCGGCACCGGCCGGCACCGGTCGACCCGTTGGCGTGGGAGCTTCTCCCCTCCAGTGTCGGAGTCCGGAGCCGACCTGTCACCCCCCGAGTGCGGACCGTTGATGGCCCGTCACCATCCGTGCCGGACCGTTCCGGCGTGCGGGCGTGCGGGCGGTGGGTGTCCGGTGCGCCCGGCGCGTCACCGGGGGTGCCGGGACGGCTACAGGAAGCGCTCCAGGGCGTCGAGGACGGCCCGGCGCATCACCGGGGTGCCGGTGTGCCCCGCCTCGTCGATGACGGTCAGCGTGGCGTCCGGCCAGGCCTTGGCGAGCGACCAGGGGGTGTCCAGCGGGCAGCCGAGATCCAGCTTCCCGTGGATGAGGGCGCCGGGGATGCCGGCCAACAGGTGCGCGTCGCGCAGGAGTTGGCCGTCCTCCAGGAAGCCCTGGTGGGAGAAGTAGTGTGCGGTGATCCGGGTGAAGGCCATCAGGGCGTCGGTCGGGCGGTCGGAGTACGCGTTCGGGGTGCCCAGCGACTCGTGGGAGATCACCGCGTCCTCCCAGGTCGCCCAGTCGTTCGCGGCCTTGCGCCGGACGGCCTCGTCCGGGCTGTTCAGCAGCCGGCTGTAGGCGGACACCAGGTCGCCGCCGCGGTCCTCGGGCGGCAGCGCGTCGCGGAACGCCTCCCACGGGCCGGGGAACAGCCGGCCGACGCCCCGGTAGAGCCAGTCGATCTCCTCGGGCCGGGTCATGGTGACGGCGCTGATCACGATCTCGGACACCCGCTCGGGGTGGGCCTGGGCGTACGCGAGGATCAGCGTGGATCCCCAGGAGCCGCCGTACAGCAGCCACTTCTCGACGCCCAGGTGCTCGCGGAGCCGTTCCATGTCGGCGATCAGGTGCGCGGTGGTGTTGTGTTCCAGGGTGGTGGCCGGGTCGGCGGCGTGCGGCTCGCTCCGGCCGCAGCCGCGCTGGCTGAAGAGGATCAGGTGGTACCGCTCGGGGTCGAAGAACCGCCGGTTGCCGGCGTTGAGCCCGGAGCCCGGCCCGCCGTGCACCACCAGGGCGGGCTTGCCCGACGGGTTGCCGGATGCCTCCCAGTGGATCCGGTTGCCGTCGCCGACGTCGAGCAGCCCCTCCGCGTACGGTGTGCCGATCGGATGGAACTCGGACATGCGGCGGCCTCCTCGGGCAGGGGACGGGGTGCCCGTGAGGCTAGCGGCCGGGACGGCGGTAGTCGAACGGTTTTCGGCGGCCGACCGCCGGTGGCCGCCGCACGGGGGACGGGCGGGGACGGGCGGGAAGCGGTCGGGGCGGGCGGGGCGGTCGCCCTGCTGCCGTGGCGGACGTGAGCGGTCCGGCGGCCGGCCGGGACGACCGCCGCCAGGCCGCTCCGCCGCCCTCAGCGGACGCCCTCCACCGATGCCTGGGCGGCGTGGGCCAGTTCGCGGCGGGCCTGCCGGAGGCCGCCGCCGGGCTGCGGGGCCGGGGCCGGGATCGGCGGACGGAAGGTCAGCTCCGCCACCAGCCCCCGCACCGCGACCACCCGGGCGAGCGAGTTGAGCAGCCCGTCCTCCCCGACGAACGCCGGCGCGCTGGTCGCCCGCCCGTCGGCCAGCCGGTAGCGGATCGTCATCGGCTGGACCGGGGCGCCCGCCCGGACGGCGGCCTCGAAGAAGGCCGGGCGGAACCGGCCGCTCTCGCGCCCGCACCAGGTGGACCCCTCCGGGAAGACGACCATCGGGTGGCCGTCCCGCAGCAGGGCGGCCACCTCGGAGACCGTCCCGGGAAGGGTGCGGAGCCGGTCGCGGTCCAGGAAGACCGTGCCGCCCCAGGAGACCATCCGGCCGAGCACCGGCCAGTGGCGGACCTCGGTCTTGGCCAGCGAGCGGCCGGGCCGCACGGCGGCGATGAGCGGGATGTCCAGCCAGGACACGTGGTTGGCCACCAGGAGCACACCGGAGTGCTGCGGGTTCGGGCGGTCGTTCGGGCGGTCGTTCGGGCGGTCGTCCGGGGTGGGGGCGATCCGCACCGTCACCCCGAGCGAGCCGAGGAGTGTGCGGGCCCAGAACCGGGCCAGCAGGTCGCGCGGCCCCCGGGGCAGGGTGCTCGCCGGCCGGGTGAGCGCCAGTCCCGTTGCCAGGACCAGCAGGCAGGCCGTCAGCCGCAGCACCCGCCGGGGGAGGGCGACCGTCGGCGCCGGGTCGGTGAGGCAGGACTCGGGTGTGCAGGACGCCGTCGGCAGCCAGACGCTCATGAGACCGGTCCTGCCGCGGGTTCGGTGCCGCCCGCCAGGGAGGCCGCCGGTGCGGTGGCCGCCGTGCCGGCCGTCACCCCGCCCACGCCGGAGAGGAAGTGCCGCAGGTAGCGGGGGTCGGTCCGCTCCAGCGAGAGCAGCACGAACAGGTCGGCGGTGTCGAAGTCCCGGTCGTGGGCGGGCGCTCCGCAGACCCAGGCGCCCAGCCGCAGGTAGCCGCGGAGCAGGGCCGGCAGCGCCGCCCGCTCGGCGCGCGGTACGCCGGTGGCGTCCCAGAGCCGGTGCGGCGCCACCCGGTACTCCTCGGGGGCGAGGTGCTTGGCGCCGACGGTGTCCCAGACCCGGGCCGCGGTGGCTCCGCCGTCGTCCAGCGGGATCGAGCAGCAGCCGCCCACCCAGGTGTTGCCGGTGTCGGCCAGGTAGCGGGCGATGCCGCCCCACATCAGGTTGATGACGGCGCCGTTGCCCCGGTGCTCGGGGGCGATGCAGGAGCGGCCCAGCTCGACCAGGCCGTCGCGCAGCGGCGCCAGGTTGCGGAGGTCGAACTCGCCGTCCGAGTAGAGCCGGCCGGCCCGGCGGGCGGCCTCGGGGCGCAGCAGCCGGTAGGTGCCGACCACGGTGCCGTCCTCGCCCTCACGGACCAGCAGGTGGTCGCAGAACTCGTCGAACGGGTCGACGTCCAGCCCCGCGACCGGGCTGTGCAGGGTGGCGCCGAGCTCGGCGGCGAAGACGCGGTGACGCAGCCGCTGGGCGGCGCGGACGTCGTCCTCGTCCCGGGCGAGGGCGACCGTGTAGACGGCGGGCGACGGCACGGCCGGGCGCGGGGCGGGCACCGCGGTGGGGTGGACGGGGGTGACTGCGGGCGGAGCGTACGTGGGGACGATGGTCATGGCGGACCCTCCAGGGCAGCACGGACGACGGCAGCCACGGAACTCCGTGGCACCGGGCAGGCCCGCGTCCTCGGCGGGCGTGCTGACCGGCACCCGTATGTCTCTCCAAGTCGGCTGGCGTCCACGTTGCGGTTCGGCGGAGAGCAGATGTGCACCTGCTGAATGCGGTCACCCGTCGTGTGCGGGACACCTGTCGGGCACCAGGACGCCGTCCGCTGCTCGGCTCGACGGGGTGGCGGACGCGGGCCCGGCCGTGACGGGGCTCGCCCGGCGGCTCCTCGGCGGTCCGGGAGGTCCGGGAGGTCCGGTCGTCCACCGGGCCGGGGCGGCGCCGGAGACGGGCCCGCCGCCGTCCCCCCGGAAGGACTGCGGGGGGACGGCGGCGGGGAGCAGCGGGAGCGGGGGAGCGGAGGCCGGGGAGGGCCTAGAACGCCTGCCACCCCTGGGGGTCGAGGCCGCCGGGGATGACCTCGGCGGGGCCGTAGGGCTCGCGGGTGAGCACGAACGTGCCGATGTCGAGGTGGCTGACCGATCCGTCGCCCGCCCGGACCACCCGCAGGGTCTCGCCGGCGTAGTAGCCGTCGAGACCGGTCCAGGTGCCGTCCGCCTCGGCCCGGAAGCGGGAGCCGCGGCCGGTGAGGCCGAGCGACGAGAGCTCCAGCATCCGGTCGGCCCTGAGCCGCAGGGTGTGGGGCGCGGCGCCCCAGTACCAGGGGCCGGTGAGGGCGAGGAGCTCCTCGTCCACGTCGGGCAGCGGACGCCAGGGCTCGGGGAGCCGGGGCTCGTGCTGCGCGGTGAGGGCGATCAGCTCGGCGGCGACCAGCGGCGTACGGGAGCCGTTGGTGGCGTTGGAGAGGGCGATCGCGGCGAGGCCGTCGGTGTCGCTGATCCAGAGGCCCGCCGTGAAGCCCGGCATCGAGCCGGAGTGTCCGTAGAGCGAGCGGCCCTCGTGCTGGATCAGCTGGAGCCCGAACCCGTAACTCTCGCTCCACTCGCCGGCCTCGGGGCCGACGGCGGGTTCGCGCATCTCGGCGAGCGTGTCGGTGGAGAGGACCTTCTCGTGGCCGCCGGTCAGGAAGGCGGCCCAGCGGGCGAGGTCGGTGACGGTGGACCAGAGCTGGCCGGCCGGCGCCATCAGGCCGGTGTCGGTGAGCGGCTCGGGCAGCATGACGTCCGCCCAGGGGTGGACGGCGAAGCCCCCGGCGTGCGGGTGCTCGGGCAGCAGGGTCGTGCGGTCCATGCCGAGGGGCTGGAGGACCTCCCGGCGCAGCACCTCGGCCCAGGGCTCGCCGCGCACCTGCTCGACGAGGGCCCCGAGCAGGGCGTAGGTGGGATTGGAGTAGTGGTGCCGCCGGCCGGCCGGGTGGCGGCGCGGCCGCTCCTGCTCCAGGATGTCGGCGAGGCGGGGGCGGAGCGCGCCGTCTGTCCGCTCCCACCACGGCTCCGGGGTCTCGGAGGCGAGGCCGGCGGAGTGGGAGAGCAGTTGGGCGACGGTGGCGCCGTCGGCGGGCGTGCCGGGCAGGTGACGCTCGATCGGGTCGGCGAGGTCCAGCAGGCCCTCGTCGCGCAGGCGCAGGACCAGGACGGCGACGAAGGTCTTGGTGATCGAACCGATCCGGTACTGCACGTCGGCGGTGGGGGCGTGGCCGTCGATCATGCTGCGGGAGCCGCTCCACACCAACCGCTCGTCGCGGACCACGGCGGCGACCATGGAGGGCGTGCGGCCCTCGGCCTGGGCGACCGCGATCCGGTGCGTGAGCGCACGGCGGGTGGAGGGGAGCAGTTCGTCGGACAGGTCGGTCATCTGATCCTCTGATTGATATCGATGGTGCGATCGATGCGCCGCGGACGGCACGGCGTGCCCACGCTAGTTGGGAGCGCGGTCGCCTTCCACCGGTTTTTCCCGGACGTCCTGGAATGTCGCAGGATCCGGCCGGTCCGGGCCCGTCGCCGGGTCCGGGACGGAACCCGGGACGGACCTGGGAAGTACCTGGGAGCGGCCCGGCGCGGACCCGGCGCGAGCCCGGCAACGGGGCCCGGACCCGGCGGTCCGCCGCGCGCCCCGGAGCCCGACGCGCCTTCACCGTCCGTTCGGCGGACGGTCCTTGACACGGTCAATTGGTCCAGTCCATTTTGGGCTCCTCCCCGCACCTCCACCCCCACACCCCCACTGGAGGTCACCGGTGCACAAGCGCACCCGACTGCCCGCCGCCGGCGCGGCCGCTCTGCTCGCTGCCGTCGCCGCGTTCGGCGCACCCACCGTCGCCCACGCGGCGAACCAGCTCACCAACCCGGGCTTCGAGACCGGCACCCTGTCCGGCTGGAACTGTTCCGGCGGCCTCGGCTCGGTCGTCACCACCCCCGTCCACGGCGGCACCAAGGCGCTCGCCGGCGCCGCCACCGCGGGCGACAACGCCAAGTGCGTCCAGACCGTCGCCGTCCAGCCCAACACCGCCTACACGCTCTCCGGCTGGGTCCGCGGCAGCTACGTCTACCTCGGCGTCACCGGGGGCACCTCCGCCTGGACCTCCGCCGCCGACTACACCCGGCTGAGCGTCTCCTTCACCACCGGCGCCACCCAGACCAGCGCCGAGGTCTACGTCAACGGCTGGTACGGCCAGGGCACCTACTACGCCGACGACCTCAGCCTCGACGGCCCCGGCGGCGGCACCCCCACCGACACCCAGGCGCCCACCGTCCCCGGCAACCTGCGCACCACCGGCAAGTCCGCCGCCAGCGTCAACCTCGCCTGGGACGCCGCCACCGACAACACCGGCGTCACCGGCTACGACGTCTACCAGGGCGCCACCAAGGTCGCCACCGCCACCGGGACCTCCACCACCGTCGGCGGCCTCGCCGCCGCGACCGCGTACACGTTCACGGTCAAGGCTCGCGACGCCGCGGGCAACACCTCGGGCGCCTCCACTGCGCTCACCGTCACCACCGACCCGGGCGGCGGCACCCCGACCGGCTTCAAGCAGGCCGCGCCCTACCTGTACAACGGCTGGGGCAACCCGCCGGCCGCCACCACGGTCATGAACGCCACCGGCATCAAGTGGTTCACGATGGCGTTCATCCTCGCCCAGAACGGCTGCAACCCCACCTGGGACAGCCAGCGCCCCCTGCTGAACGGCGTCGACCAGGCGACCGTCAACGCGGTCCGCGCCGCCGGCGGCGACATCGTCCCGTCGATCGGCGGTTGGAGCGGCAACAAGCTCGGCCCCAACTGCGCCACCACCGCCGACCTCGCCGCCGCGTACCAGAAGGTGATCAACGCCTACGGCCTCAAGGCGATCGACGTCGACATCGAGAACACCGACGAGTTCGAGAACTACGCCGTCCAGGACCGCATCCTCGGCGCGCTCAAGATCGTGAAGCAGAACAACCCCGGTCTGCGCACCATCCTGACCTTCGGCACCGCCACCAGCGGCCCGACCTCCCACGGCAACCGGCTGATCGAGCAGGCCAAGGCGCTCAACACCGACATCGACGTCTTCACCATCATGCCGTTCGACTTCGGCAACGCCTCGACCGACATGTACGCCGCCACCGTCAGTGCCACCGAGGGTCTGAAGACCAAGCTCAGGTCCACCTTCGGCTGGGACGACGCCACCGCCTACGCGCACATCGGCATCTCCGGCATGAACGGCCTCAGCGACAACAACGAGGTCACCACCGTCCAGAACTGGACCGCGATCCGCGACTGGGCCAACAGCCACCACATCGCCCGGCTCGCGTTCTGGTCCGTCAACCGGGACCGCGGCTGCCCCGGCGGCGGCCTGCAGGAGACCTGCTCCGGCATCGCCCAGAACGACTGGCAGTTCACCTCCATCACGGCCGGCTTCACCGGCTGACGCCACCCCGGCGGAGACCGGCCCGGCCCCCGCACCCACGGGGGGCCGGGCCGGTCCGTGTCCGGGGCCGCGCGGGCGGGTGACCCGGCGGCGTGGCGGCGTGCGCCCGCCGAACGCCGCTCCTAGTGTCGGCCGGGCCGCCGACCACGTACGGAGACTCATGCCCGACGTCCCCGAACCGAACCTCCCCGAGCCCCCGCCGCCGACCACGGCGCCCACGACCGGCGTCCGCGCCCGGCAGGTGCTGCGCAACCCCCGGCTCTGGGTGATCCCCGCCGTCCTGGTCGGGCTGCTCAGCCTGCTGATGTCGCTGCTCTACCTCGGAGGGATCCTCGACCCGCGGGCCGACCTGCACCACATCCCGATCGGGCTGGTCGACACCGACCGCGGCGCCACCGTCGCCGGACAGCAGCGGAACCTCGGCGAGCAGGTCGTCACCGGCATCGCCACCGCCCCCGGCCAGGGGGACACGGTCTCCTGGCGCCGCCTCGACGAGGCCGCGGCCAAGGAACAGCTGGCCTCCGGCAAGCTGTACGGCGTCCTCCAGGTGCCGCCCGACTTCACCGCGGCGGTCGCGGCCCTCGGCAGCAGCGGCGGTGCGGAACCCGCACGGCCGACCGTCGTCCAGTACACCAACCCGGGCGTCGGCAGTCTCGGCTCCTCGCTCGCCGCGCAGATCGGCCAGCAGGCCGTCCGGGAGGCGTCCCTGCGGCTCGGCGGCACGCTCACCGCCCTGCCGGGGACCCAGGGCCTGGACAACGCCGCCCGGCTGCTGATCGCCGACCCGATCACCGTCACGACCGCCGTCGGCCACCCCATCGGCAGCCGCAGCGGGCTCGGACTCACCGCGTTCTACTACACCCTGCTGCTGGTCCTGGCGGGCTTCATGGGCGCCAACATCATCGGCAACGGCGTCGACGTCGCCCTCGGCTACGCCGACAACGAGATCGGTCCCTGGCGCGCCCGCCACCCGGTCGTCCCGATCGACCGCACCGGCACCCTGGCCGTGAAGTGCGCGATGTCCGTCGTGCTCTCGCTGCTGACCTCCTCGCTGATCATGTTCGCGAGTGTGGTGGTCCTCGACATGGACGCCGCCCACCTGCCGCTGCTCTGGGTCTTCTCGGTCTGCGCGACCAGCGCCGTCGGGCTCGGGGTCCAGGCCATCAACGCGGCCTTCGGCGGGATCGGCCTGCTGATCAGCATGTTCGTCTTCATCGTGCTCGGCCTGCCGTCCTCCGGCGCCACGATCCCGCTCGACGCCCTGCCGTCGTTCTACCGGTTCCTGGCGCTGTTCGAGCCGATGCGCCAGCTCACCGACGGCGTGCGCGCCATCCTCTTCTTCGACGCGCAGGCGGACGCCGGCCTGACGAGGGCGTGGGTCTGGATCGGGATCGGCACGGTGGCGGCGCTGCTCTTCGGCTTCGGGATGACCCGCTACTACGACCGCAAGGGGCTGCACCGCACCGTGCCCGAGCTCTCCTGAGCCCGGGCACGGTGGTGCGGCAACGTCCCGGCACGCCGTCCGGGCGGGCCCGGCCGCGTACCGCCGGGAACGGCCGGCGGGGGCCGGCCGGGCCGGTCAGGCCGGCGGGGACCAGGCCCGGACCGTCGAGCCGGGTGAGCCCGGCGGCAGCGGCGGCAGCTCCGGCCGCCTCAGCCAGGCCTCGAACAGCCCCTCCAACGGCGCCTGCGTGTAGCGGGCGGTGTGCGCCAGGAAGTCGGCGGAGGTGACCGTCCCGTGCCGGTGGAAACCCGCCCAGTCCCGCAGCATCCGGAAGAAGGCGGTGTCCCCGAGGGCCTGCCGCAGGGCGTGCACGGTGAGCCCGCCGCGCTGGTACAGCCGGTCGTCGAACATCAGCTTCCGGCCCGGGTCGCCGAGCCGGAGGTCCTGCGGCAGCCCGGCCAGCAGCCGGTGCGCGGAGGCGGCCCTCGCCGCCGCGGACGGTCCGCCCGCCCGCTCGGACCAGAGCCACTCCGCGTACTTGGCCAGCCCCTCGTTCAGCCAGATGTGGCTCCAGTCGCCCACCGACAGGCTGTTCCCGAACCACTGGTGGGCCAGCTCGTGGGCGATCAGCCGCTCCCGCTCCCAGCCGCCCCCGAGATGGTTGGTGCCGAAGGTCGCCACGCCCTGCGCCTCGACCGGCACGTCCAGCTCCTCGTCGGCCACCACCACCGCGTACTCGCCGAACGGGTAGGGGCCGAACACCTCCTCGAAGTACGCCATCATCGCCGGCTGCCGGCCGAAGTCGGCGGCGAACGAACCGGCCAGCCGCTCCGGCACGAACCCGGTCTGCGGCACGTTCGGGCGCTCCGCCAGCACCACCGGCAGGTACTGGCCGATCGAGACCGTCACCAGGTACGTCGAGGTCGGCGCGGACTGCTCGTACACCCAGGTGGTGCTGGACGCCCGGGTGGTCCGGGTCAGCAGCCGGCCGCCGACCACCACCGTGTAGGGCGAGGGCGTGGTGACCGCTACCTGGTACGTCGCCTTGTCGGCCGGCCGGTCGTTGCACGGGAACCAGGACGGCGCCCCGACCGGCTGGCTGGCCACCAGCGCGCCGTCGGTCAGCTCCTCCCAGCCCAGGCCGCCCCACGGGCTGCGCACCGGCCTCGGGTTGCCGGTGTAGTGCACCTCGACGGTGAACGCCGCACCCGCCGTCAGCGCCTTCGCCGGACGGACCCGCAGCTTGCCGGCCCGGTGGGTGTACCGGGCGGCCCGGCCGTCCACCAGCACCCGGCCGATCCGGAACTCGGCGAGGTCCAGTGCGAACTCGGGCAGCGCGGTCACGGCCACGGCGCTGAGCCGGGCCGTGCCGCCCAGCCGGTTCGGGCCGGGCCGGTAGTCGAGCGCCAGCTCGTAGCGGTGGACGCGGTACCGGTGGTCCCCGCTGTTCGGGAAGTACGGGTCCGGCCCGGCGGCGGGCGCCGCCGCCGGGCCCCGGTGGACACCGTTCACGGAGCCCACCGGCGCCGCGGGGGCGGCCGGAGGACCCGGGGGCTGCGGGATCTGCGGGGACTGCTGGGACTGCACCGGGCGGGGTTTCACCGGGTCGTACGCTCCTGCGACAGGGGGAGGGGGGCGGCGTGGCGGCGGGCGGGGGAAACGGTGGTCAGGAGGTGGTCTGCCACACCTCGATGGGATTGCCGAGCCACCGCGTGTCCGCGGGGACCGACTCGGCGCGCATCACCAGCGAGGCCGGGCCCAGTGTGCTGCGCGCACCCACCGAGCTGCCGGGCAGCACGATGCCGCCGGGCCCCAGGGTGGAGCCCTCGCCGAGGACGACAGTATCCATCCGCATGATCCGGTCGTGGAAGAGGTGGGTCTGCACGACGCAGCCCCGGTTGATCGACACCCCGTCCCCGAGGGTGACCAGGTCCGCCTCCGGCAGCCAGTAGCTCTCGCACCAGACCCCGCGCCCGACGTTCGCACCGAGCGCCCGCAGCCACACGTTCAGCAGCGGCGTGCCCGGCACCGCGCCGACCAGCCACGGTACAGCCAGCACCTCGACGAAGGTGTCCGCCAGCTCGTTTCGCCAGACGAAACCGCTCCACAGCGGATGCTCCACCGCCCGGAACCGCCCCACCAGCAGCCACTTCGCCGCCACCGCGACCAGGCAGGCCACCCCGCCCGCGGCCAGCAGCAGCAGACCGGACAGCAGCGCCGCCGCCAGCGGCGACCACTCGACCGCCACCCAGGAGAGCGCCGCCAGCATCAGCGCGCCGAGCGCGCCCGAGGCCAGCACCGGCAGCAGCCGGCCCACCTCGACCAGCCCGCGCGCCCAGAGCAGCCGGGCCGGCGGCTCGTAGGTGAGGCTCTGGTCGGCCTTGTCGGCCGCCCGGGGCAGCCGCATCGGCGGCATGCCCAGGTACGAGCTGCCCTTCTTCGCCTTCGCCGGCGTCGCCGACAGCACGCCCACCAGCCCCCGCTTGGGCACCGAACGGCCCGGAGCGGTCATCCCCGAGTTGCCGAGGAACGCCCGCTCGCCCACCTTCGCCTCGCCCAGCCGCACCCAGCCGCCGCCCAGCTCGTACGGCGCGATCAGGGTGTCGTCGGCCAGGAACGCACCGTCGCCGACCGTGGTCAGGCTCGGCAGCGCCAGGACCGTCGACACCTCCGCGCCACGCCCGACCCGCATGCCCAGCGCCCGCAGCCAGAGCGGCGTCACCAGCCCCGCGTACAGCGGGAAGAGGATCTCGCGCGCCTGGTCCATCAGCTGGGTCACCGACCAGGCCTGCCAGCCGACCCGGCCGTGCAGCGGGTGGACCCCGGGGACCAGGCCGATCGAGAGCAGCCGCACCGCCGCGACCAGCTGCGCCGCGTACACCACGCCGTACGCCAGGGTGGCGGGCAGCAGGCCCAGCAGGGCGCCGCCGAGCGCCCCGCCCAGACCGTCCGCGGGATCGACGAACAGGGAGAGCACCGCCACACCGGCCACGGCCGGCAGCAGCGGCAGCAGGCCGAGGGCCGTGCCGCTGGCCCCGTACAGCGCGGACCAGCGCGCGTGGCGGACCGGGCGCCCCTTCGGCCAGAACCGCTCGGTGCGGCCCAGCTTGACGGCGGGCGCGCCGCCCCAGCGCTGACCGGTCGGGATCTGCCCGGTGACGCTGGACCCGGCCACCACCTGGGCCTGCTTGCCGACCCGGGCACCGGGCAGCATGGTCGAGCGGGTGCCGATCACGGCGCCCGCGCCGATCTTGATCTGCCCGACCTCCAACCGGTCACCGTCCAGCCAGTACCCGGAGAGGTCGACCTCGGCCTCCACCGCGCAGCCGCGGCCCAGCTTGAGCAGACCGGTCACCGGCGGCAGCGAGTGCAGGTCCGCCTCCGGACCGACCTTGGCGCCGAGGGCCCGCGCGTACCGGACCAGCCACGCCCCGGAGAGCGTGGTCGCCCCGCTCACCTCGGTGAGCCGCTCGGCGGCCCAGAGCCGCACGTGCACGGAACCGCCACGGGGGTAGCTGCCCGGGCGCAGGCCGCGCAGCAGCAGCCGGGCGCCGCCGGCCGCGACCGTGAGCCGTCCGGGCGGGCTGAACAGCGCCAGCGCCCCCGCCCCGACCGCCCACCAGGAGGCGGTCGGGGCCCAGGCGAAACCGTCGAGGTGCGACAGCAGGTTGCCGAGCGCCAGCAGGGCGACCGTCCAGCGCAGCCCCACCACCGTGAACAGCGGGACCAGCAGGAGCAACTGCAGGACCTTGGCCCGGGTCGGGACCGGCGCGATCGTCCGCACCTCGTTGCGCTCCGCCGCCGAGCGCTCCAGGTGCCGGGCGAGCTTGCGCAGCGTCGGGTTCTGGTAGATGTCCAGCACCGCGGCGCTCGGGTAACGGGCCCGGAGCAGGGTGGTGAGCCGGGCGGCGGCCAGACTGCCGCCGCCGATCGCGAAGAAGTCCTCCCGGGGGCCGCTCACCGGCACCCCGAGGATCTCCGTCCACTGCTCGGCCAGCCAGGCCTCGGTGCCGTACAGCTCCTCGGTCGGGCCGGTGGGCTGCAGCCCGGGCAGCGGCCACGGCAGCGCGTTCCGGTCGACCTTGCCGGAGGTCCGGGTGGGCAGCGTGTCGACCGTCGCGAGCAACGGGACCAGGGCGGCCGGCAGCTCGGCCCGCAGCCGCGCCACGGCCTGCTCGCGGTCCCAGCCCTCGGAGGTCACCAGGTAGCCCACCAGCAGCTGGTTGCCGCCGCGCGCGGTGCGGACCGCCGCCGCCGCGCCCGCCACGCCCGGCAGGGCCTGGAGCGCCGCGTCGACCTCGCCCAGCTCGATCCGGCGCCCGCCGAGCTTGATCTGCTCGTCGGCGCGGCCGAGGAAGAGCAGGCCCTCGGGGTCGGCCTGCACCAGGTCGCCGCTGCGGTAGGCGCGGTCCCAGCCGACCGACGGCAGCGGCGCGTACTTCTCGGCGTCCTTCTCCGGGTCGAGGTAGCGGGCCAGACCGACGCCGCCGATCACCAGCTGGCCGGTGCCACCCGGCGCGACCGGCTCGCCGGCCTCGTCGACGACGACCAGGTCCCAGCCGTCCAGCGGCAGGCCGATCCGGACCGGCCCCTCACCGGTGAGCAGCGCGGCGCAGGCGACCACGGTGGCCTCGGTGGGGCCGTACGTGTTCCAGACCTCGCGACCCTCGGTGACGACGCGCTGCACCAGCTCGGGCGGGCAGGCCTCGCCGCCGAAGATCAGCAGCCGGACCTCGATCAGCGCCTCGGCCGGCCAGAGCGCGGCCAGCGTCGGCACGGTGGAGACCACGGTGATCTCCTGCTCGGCGAGCCACGGGCCGAGGTCGGCGCCGCTGCGCACCTGGGAGCGGGGGACGGGCACCAGGCAGGCGCCGTAGCGCCAGGCGAGCCACATCTCCTCGCAGGAGGCGTCGAAGGCGACCGAGAGCCCGGCCATCACCCGGTCGCCGGGGCCGATGGGCTCGTCCTGGAGGAAGAGCGCGGCCTCGGCGTCGACGAAGGCGGCGGCGTTGCGGTGGGTGACGGCGACGCCCTTGGGGCGGCCGGTGGAGCCCGAGGTGAAGATGATCCAGGCGTCGTCGGCGGGGGAGGGGCGGGTCTCGGTGGGCAGGTCGGCGGCGGGCGTTCCGGATCCGGGTGTGCCGGCGGTGGCCGCCTCGGGGGTGGCCGCGCCCGCGGTCATGGTGAGCGAGCGGTCGGCGCCCAGGATCGCGGCGACCGCGGCCTCCTCGAACACCAGCTGGGCGCGCTCGTCCGGGTCCTCGGCGTCGACCGGGACGTAGGCGGCCCCGGCCGCGAGGACGGCGAGGACGGAGACGTAGAGGTCGTTGGTGCCGGAGGGCACGCGGACGCCGACCCGGGCACCGGGGCGGATGCCGGCGGCGGCCAGGCGGCGGCGCAGCTGCTCGACCTCGGCGGCGAGCGCGCGGTAGCTGAGGACGGTGTGGCCGTCGTCGAGGGCCGGCTCGGCCGGGTGGTCGCGGACGCTGGCGTCGAGGATGTCGATCAGGGTGCGCGGGGCGGGCGCGGGGCGGCCCGGGTAGCGGGCGTGCTTGCCGTCGGTGTCCGGTCCGTCGACGGCGTGCGGCCCGTCGCCGGGGGCCGTGGGCTCCGGCGAGGGCCGGTCCGCGGTCGCCGGGTCCGTGTGGTCCGCGGCCGTCCGGCTCGCAGCCGTGTCGCCCGCCTCCGTCTGGTTCGGTTCAGCTGTCATAACAGCCGTGCGCTCCTTGTCCTGCCCCGTCCCGACCGATGCTCGACCCTTGGGGGCGGTGGGAGCAACCGCCTGACGGGGTGACCCCACTCCGGGGCCGGAGCGGACAACCCGACCGATGGTAGCCCCGGGTGATGAACGGCGTACCGACCGACACTCTTCCCAACTGGCGCTGAAATGACCGAATCTGACTGTCCGTCAGTCAACAACTGCGCGACCGGCTCATTGATGTGACGGCCAATCAGTCATTTTGACGGACCGTCAGATGTGTTTTCCGGTCGTGACCCACGCCACATCGGATTGGCTCCTTTCGGGGCGACGGGCCCGCCGTCCGGGGATCGGCGGGCCCGTCGGGGTGTCCGGCAGGGGTCAGTGGAACCGGTGGAGATGCTCGCGGAGGAATGCCTCCAGGGTACGCGGAGCGCGACCGGTCAGCCTGGTGGCGGCGTCGGTCGGCGACTCCGGCCGCTCCACCGCGAGCCGCTGGATCTCCACCACGTGGGTGGCGAGCCAGTCCGGCATCCCGGCCCGTGAGACCAGGTGGGCGTGCAGCTCGGCCGGGGCCAGGTCGATGTACCGCACCGGCCGGCCGAGCAGCGCGCTCAGCAGCTCGGCGATCTCCTGGTGGCTGTAGGCCCGTCCACCGGTGAGCTCGTGGACGCCGCCCGCGGCCCTGGGATCGGTGAGGACGGCCGCCGCGACGTCGCCTATGTCCCGGCAGTCGACGTAGTTGCAGCGGGCGCTGCCCGTCGCGCCGTGGATCAGCCCGGCGGCCGCGATGCCGGGCGAGAGCAGCAGCAGCTTCTGCATGAACGCGTACGGACGCAGGACGGTGGCCGTGGCGCCGGAGGCCCGCAGGTGCTCCTCGATCCGGTGGTGGCCCCGGGAGACGGCGACGGGGGAGTCCGGCTCGGCGGCCGGGGCGGAGATCTTCACGATGTGCTCCACACCGCTCCGGGCCGCCAGGTCGACGGCCCGCAGCTCGTGCTCGACCTGCTGGGGGCTGTTGGCCATGGTGAGGAGCAGCTGTCGGGCGCCCTTGAAGGCGGCGGCCAGCGACTCCGGGTCGCCGGCGTCGGCGGCGACCGCGTCGACCAGCGGGCGGGTGCGGTCGTCGAGTCCGGCCAGCAGCCGGGCCGGGTCGCGGCTGAGGGCGCGGACGGGGATGTCCCGCTCGGTCAGGCTGCGGAGGGTGGCTCCGCCGGTGGCGCCGGTGGCGCCCATGATGACGATCATCTCTGGATCTCTTTCCGTGGGTGTGGGTGTGGGTGTGGGTGGGACCGGTCCGCGCGGCGGGGTGCCTGTGCCGCGCGGGTCAAGGGGGCGGACGGTTCTCAGCGCGCCCGGCGGCGGCGCGGGCGGGTGCTGCGCCAGCGCCAGGTGATCATGGTCGCGGCGATGGCCGCGGAGACCGGCAGGTCGATCCGGAGCCGGTCCGGCCACGGGCTGTCCGCGAGGGCCGGCACCCGGGGCAGCCAGTGGGCGCCCGACCAGCCGAGGGCCAGGCCTATCGCGGCGGCGCAGAGTCCGGCGCCGGCCGCGAGGAGCGTGCGCGGCGCATGGGTGCTCCACGAATCGGCCGGACGTCGGCGCAGCCTTGCGCCGACCAGGGCGGCCACGACGGCGGAGGTGCCGGCGATGGTGGTCGCGGCGGCGATCAGCAGCTGGGACTGCCCGGTCGCCAGGCCGCCGGCCCCGGCCATGGCGGCCGGCATGGCGTAGGCGACCAGGACCTCGCGCCAGAGGACGAACGGCGGCCGGGCGTCGTCCGGATCGGTGGGCGTGTTCTGCCTGTTGGGCATGGAAACTCCCGAGATATACTTAGGTGGCTAAGTATTGGTGATTAGGTAACTAACTATGTGGCCGTGGAGCGGTCGGGCCGCCGACTCTCGCCGGGCGGTCCGATGCTGCGCGCTGTTGTCGGGGTGGCCGACCGGTGCGGGGTCGGCCGTCGGTCGGTCGGAGGCCCTAGCTGGTCGGCGGCCGGTCGGCAGCCGGTCGGTCCGCGGCCGGTCAGTCGGCGGTCAGGGCCTCCATGCCCTCGACCAGCCTCGCCAGCAGGTCGAGGAACACCGTGCGCTCCTCGATCGAGAGGCCGCCGACCATGGCCTGCATCCGCTCGTAGTGTTCCGGCGCCATGTCGCGCAGGCGTTCCGATCCGCGGGTGGTCAGGACCACCACGTTGCCCCGGCCGTCCTCGGTGGACGGTCGGCGGGCGACCAGGCCGCCGCGTTCGAGGCCGTCGACCAGGCCGGTCACGGTCGCCCGGGAGACGCCGAGCGAAGCGGCCAGCTGGGAGGGGGACTTCTCGCCGCCGTGGTCCTCCAGGTCGGCCAGCAGTCGGTACCGCCCGGTGGAGAGGCCGAACCGTGCGAAGTGCGCCTCCCCGGCCTGTCCCAGTCGGGAGGCGGCGGCCATCAGGCGTGCAGCGACCAGGACCGCCTGCGGATCGGCCGCCAGGCCGTACCGGGAGAGCTGTCTGCGTGCCTGGTCGAGCGTCGGTGCGCCGCCGTCGACCTCGTGGTGTGGGGTCATGGCAGTAATATGGCGCCTAACTAGATGGCTCGTCAAGCCGGGTTCCCGGCGGTGCGGCGGGTCTTCGGAGTGCGGCCTTCGCGGTGGTGCGGTCGGCGTCGCCGAAGTGCCCCTCTCCTTCGGTGTGCGTCCGCCGAGACCTCCCGGAGTGCCGGTCGGCGGTGTCGCCGGGGTTGCCGGGTGGAGTCCCGAGTCGATTCCGGAAAGAGGTCGGGAAGAATATACAGTCACACTAGTTCGTGCAGGGATTCACATCGTCAGGAACCGGTGGTAGCTTTCCCGTGCCGGAATATCGGAGTCGGAAAAGCGGGTGGTCGATGAGCCGTGAATTCTCCCGTCGAGGTTTTCTCGGCAGCACCGGAATGACCGCCGCCGGCGTCTCCGCGGCTTCGCTGGGCCTGACCGCCGGCGCCGCCGGCCGTGCGGAGGCCGATCCGGTCGAGCTCCCGGAGGGGCGGACGGTCTTCCCCTCGGACTCCCGCTACGAGACGCTCAGCCAGGGCTTCAACCAGCGCTGGCGGAGCCGGCCGAACCACATCCGGCTGGTCGGCAACGAGGCCGACGCGGTGGCGGAGCTGCGGACGACGCTCGACCGCGGGCTGCGGCCGACGGTCCGCGGTGGCGGCCACTGCTACGAGGGATTCGTCGACAACGACAAGGGCGTCATCCTCGACCTCAGCACCCTGCGCGGGGTCCGCACGGGGACCGACAAGTTCGGCGCGGCCACCTACTGCGTCGAGGGCGGCGCCACCAACTGGGACGTCTACACCACCCTCTTCCGCACCTACGGCGTCACGATCCCGGCGGGTTCCTGCTACTCGGTCGGAGCCGGCGGTCACATCAGCGGGGGCGGGTACGGGCTGCTCTCCCGGCGCCACGGGCTGACGGTCGACCACCTGGTCCAGGTCGACGTGGTCACCGTCCGGGGTGGCCGGGTGGAGGTGACGACGGCCCACCGGGGTGATCCGGAGGGCTCGCCGGAGCGTGAGCTGTTCTGGGCGCACACCGGGGGCGGCGGCGGGAACTTCGGCATCGTCCTGCGCTATCACTTCGCCCACGCCCTGCCGAAGCCGCCGCCGCAGGTGTGGCTGAGCAGTGTCGCCTGGCCGTGGGACGAGTTGGTCCGGCGCCCGGAGGACTTCCGGACCCTGCTCGACAACTTCGGTGCCTTCTTCGCCCGTTACAGCGGCCGGAAGGAGACGGTGTACCAGGGACTGTTCTCCATCCTCCACCTCACCCACCGGTCGAACGGGAACGTCGTCCTGTTCAGCCAGTGGGACGAGGAGGATCCGGCGCCGTTGGACGAGTTCCTCGCGCTGGTGGAGTCCGGGATGAGGACCAGGTCGACCATCCAGACCCGGATCGCGGGGAGGCTCTACCTGCCCTACCCGGACAAGCGGCGCCGGCTGCCGTGGTTCCAGGCCACGATGACGGTCAACGGTTCCGGTGCCAACCAGCGCGGCAAGTACAAGTCGGCCTATCACCGGAGACCCTTCACCCCGGCGCAGATCGAGTCGTTCTGGACGTGGCTGACCAGGGAGGTCCCCGGTGTCGACCTGACGAACACGCTGGTCCAGATCGACTCCTACGGCTGCCGGGTGAACGACCGCGGGCCCACCGAGACCGCCGCACCCCAGCGCGACTCGGTCATGAAGCTCCAGTACCAGACGTACTGGACGGACCCGGCCGCGGACGCCGACCACCTGGCGTTCCTCCGCGGCCTCTACCGGGACGCGTACCGGGCGACCGGAGGCGTTCCCGAGATCGGTACCGACACCGACGGCGCCTACGTCAACTACCCGGACATCGACCTGGGCGTGGCCGGCGACGACCGGCCCGCCTACCAGCGCCTCTACTACAAGCAGAACTACGCCCGCCTGCAGCGGGCCAAGAAGCTCTGGGACGACAAGAACGTCTTCCACCACGCCCAGTCGGTGACCCTGCCGTCCTGACCGAGCACGCAGAGGCGTGGCGACCATCCGGCAATCGGGTGATATCGATGCGAAAGGTGTAAGAAGACGTCTCATTTGGGCTTGTAGGCTGGTCCGGTGACGATCGTGGAGCGTCTGGTGCCGGACGAGTTGTGGGAGTTGTTCCAGTTGGTGGTGCCGGCGGCGCCGACCCGCCCGCTGGGCGGTGGTCGGCGCCGCTACGGGGACCGCGAGGTGCTGGCGGCGATCGTGTTCGTCGCGACGTCGGGGTGCACGTGGGCCCAGCTGCCGCCCTGTTTCGGTCCGTCCGGGCCCACCGCGCACCGGCGCTTCACCGAGTG
>NZ_JAQYWZ010000890.1:0-313 GCF_036290945.1 Streptomyces sp. BE303 | reverse complement strand
GAGCCAGGCGACGGTGCGCTCGATCACCCAGCGGTGCCGGCCGAGGCGCTGGGAGGACTCGATGCCGCGGCGGGCGATGCGGGCCGGGATCTGCCGCCGGCGCAGGTAGGTGCGGATGAAGCGGTGGTCGTAGGCTTTGTCGGCGTGCAGCTTGCCGGGTCGGCGTCTCCTGGGTCCGCGTCGCGAGCGGATCGGCGGAATGGCGTCGACGAGCGGTATCAGGGCCTGGCTGTCATGGACGTTGGCTCCGGAGATCGCGAGCGACAGGGGCAAACCGGTACGTTCGGTGAGCAGGTGGATCTTCGACCCGTAT
>NZ_JAQYWZ010000889.1:0-390 GCF_036290945.1 Streptomyces sp. BE303 | reverse complement strand
TATGGTATTGCTCCGGCGACCACCTCGATCTACACCGAGATATCCACTCTTCCCGGACCCGACGCTCTTCCGATCGGTCGAGGGGTTGTCGTCGGCGCGGGCTGCGGGTCGTCGGGTGCTGGCGGTGGTGCGGGGTACGGCGGTGAACCAGGACGGTGCGTCGCACGGTCGGACGGCGCCGAACGGTCCGTCGCAGCCGCGGGTGATCCGGGCCGCGTTGGCGCAGGCGGGGTAGAACCCGCAGGACGTCGACGCGGTCGAGGCGCACGGCACCGGCACGACGCTCGGCGACCCGCTCGAGGCCCAGGCCCTCCTGGCCACCTACGGTCAGGACCGGGACGGCGGCGACCCGCTCTGGCTCGGGTCGGTGAAGTCCAACATCGGGCACAC
>NZ_JAQYWZ010000888.1:0-543 GCF_036290945.1 Streptomyces sp. BE303 | reverse complement strand
TTGTTGGCGGGGGGTTTGTTTTGGGGGGTGGTCCTGGTGGGGGTGGGGGGTGGGGGTTGTTTGGTGGTTTTGTTGTGGTGGGGGGGGGGTTGGGTGTTTTTGTTTTATTGGGGTGTGTTTTTTTTTTTTTGGTGGGGTTGTTTATACAGTGTTCTGTTTTGTGTGGTATTGGGGGTTTGGTTGTTTGTGGGTGTGATTTTTTTTTTGTGGGTTTGTTTTGGTTGTTTGGGGGGGGTGTGTTTTTGGTTTGGGGGGTGGGGGGGGGGCGGGGCGGGGTGGGGCGGGGGGGGGCGCGCGCGCCCCGCCCGGTCGTGACGCCCCCGGGGGCCCCGCCGTCCCCCACCCCCTCCGCACCGGCCTGCCCGGCGTGCCGACGGGGGCCCCCCCGTCCGGCCCCCTCGACGCCACCGTCCGCGGGCTCGCGATGCCCGGCGTCGACGTCCGGTTGGAGAGCTGGGACGGCCACCGAGAGCGGAAGAGCGTCGTGTAGGGCCAGCGTGTATAGCTCGGGGTAGAGCTCGGCGGGCGCCGGCGCACGCACAC
>NZ_JAQYWZ010000887.1:0-28484 GCF_036290945.1 Streptomyces sp. BE303 | reverse complement strand
TCCCGTCGACCTTGGCGACCTCGCCGCTGCCGGACGCGGCCTCCTGACCGGTCGAACACGCGGTGGTCAGACCGAGAGCGAGCAGCAGACCCGCCGCGGCGACGGTACGGCTGGTGGAACGGAACATGGGGAGCTCCTTCGAGCGGACGCCGGAAACGGCGCGTGGTGCGGGGCGGGAGATGACAGCGGCCCTGGTGGTCATGGCCGGTCGTGGGGGAGTGGTACTCGCTCGGACTGATCGAGGCGAGGCGGCTAATCCCTCATGAACAAACATTTTCCAACGGGATGCCACATATGACAGCCGTGTCCATCGTTGGCGTCAAGTGGATTCGACGGTCGAAATCACCTTGTGACCATCGAGTGGAGTGACTGCCGGGCCGGCCGGAGTCCGGAATCGACGGACCATCAGTTCCACTGATCGTGCGCGGAGTTGGGTTCGGATCGACCGACCCCGGGGCGGTGCGAACGCCCTCGACGACCGCTGTGGAGGAATCGGCGCGTGGCGCGGCGCGCTCACGGGCCCCGACTTCGGCGCGGAATGCCGGTACGGAATCACCGCCGGGGCGGCGCGGGTCGCGGCACCCGCCCGGGTCGGCGGCCGAACCGAGGCTCCCGGCCCGGCCCGAGCGCCCTCGGCGGACCGCACCGCCGATGACGATCCCCAGCTCGACCCGGTCCGTCCAGGTGGCGTTCAACAGGGTGTGCGCGCCCGCCGCCTCGCCCTGCGCGTACTCCGCGAGCGCGCCGAGCGCGGCGCCGCGGACCGGCTCGACGGGGATCTGCCAGCGGTGCCGCAGCAGCTGCACGAGGGGGGTCGGCCACGGGTCGGCCTCGGCGCCCCGGCTGTCCGCGGGCGGCCGGGTGCCCACGGACAGGACGGCGCCGGTCGCGGCCCCGGCTCCGGCTCCGGCCCCACTCGACCCCCGACCCGCTGGCCGGCCAGTGTCTGGTCCAGGAACTCGCCGTCCCGGCCGGGTCGGCCCCATGTCGTCGACGTGAGGCGCGTCACTCGCCGGGTGTCCGCGGACGGGTATGCGCGATCATGAGTGGAATGGACACTCGATTCCTCAGTATCGCCGAACTGGCCGAAGTTCCCTCCGTGGCGGTCGTGGTGGACGTCATGCGTGCGTTCACCGTGGCTGCCTGGGCCTTCGCCCAGGGGGCGGAGAAGATCGTTCTTGCCGGGTCGCTGGACGAAGCCCTGGCGCTCAAGGCCCGCCACCCGGACTGGGTGGCGCTCAAGGACGGCCCGTTGGCACCCGGGTTCGACACCGTCAACTCGCCGGGAATGCTGCGGTCCATCGACCTCGGCGGGCGAACCGTGGTGCAGAAGACCACGGCGGGGACGGTCGGCGCCCTCGCGGTCAAGGACGCGTCGCTGGTGCTGTGCGCCGGCTTCGTGGTGGCGGAGGCGACGGCCCGGCTCCTGCGGGCGCGCGGGAGCGACAGCGTCACGTTCGTGGTCACGGGCGAGGACGGGCAGGCCGACGAGGACCTGGCGTGTGCTCAGTACATCGCCCGCAGGGCCGTGGAGGCCGGGCCGACGGACGCTGCCGAGTTCCTTCGCCGCGGTGCCGCGTCACGCGCCGCCGCCGAACTGACCGAGGGCGTGCGTCAAGGCGTCCACCCCGACGACGTCGAACTCTGCCTTGAGCTGGACCGGTTCCCCTTCGCCATGGTGGCGACCTCGGAAGGCCCGCTCATGGTCCTGCGTTCGCACGCCGTGCCTCCGTCGACCGGCGACGCCCTGGTCTGAGCGCCGGAGCGCGATCCCGAGCGGAAAATGAGTTGCCCGCGGGCCGTGGTCTCGATCACGATCGCCCGCATGGACTTCTGATAGCTGCCACGTAGCAACGCCGACCTGTCGCGCGGTCGACCTCGGGGCCTGACGGCTGGGCCCCGAGGCGATGGCTCGCGCCCTCGTGTGCATCCGTCAGATCCCAGGAGCCCGGGCCCGGCCTGTGAGAGCTCCTGCTGAGTCCTGAAAGCAACCACCTCCCTATGAATACCGACCGCAAGGCCCTGTGGGCCGTGCGTCAGTCCGCCCTGCCCGCCGTCGTGCGATCCTGCCCGGACTGCTCCGGCGCGCGCCACCGGCCCTCGGGCAGGATCCGCGTCAACGCGAACGGCAAGCTCCTCGACGTCTGGCTCCTCCTGAGCTGTGCGGGGTGCGACCGGACCTCGAAGGTGCCCGTCCACGAACGCGTCCACGTCTCGTCGCTGGAGCCCGCCCGCCGGGTGGCGTACGAGACCAACGACCCCGCCGTGGTGCGGGAACTGACGATGAGTGCGTCGCTCGCCGCGAAGAACGGGTACCGGCTCGACTGGGCCGGCACCTGGGAACTGGAGACCCGTACGCCCCTCTACGCACTCGACGACCCGACACCCCTCACGGTGCTGGTCGGCTTCGAGCTGCCCGTGCCGGTCCGCGTCGAGCGCCTGCTCGGTCTCGGTCTGGGCCTCAGCC
Organism: Streptomyces sp. BE303; assembly: GCF_036290945.1. Lineage (NCBI taxonomy): Bacteria > Bacillati > Actinomycetota > Actinomycetes > Kitasatosporales > Streptomycetaceae > Streptomyces > Streptomyces sp. BE303. Next base: position 26,017 of record NZ_JAQYWZ010000887.1, on the reverse strand, counting down.
GCACCCAGGTGCGCCGCATGGTCGGGGACGGGCGGATCCGACTGCCGCTGGCTCCGGACGCCAAGGCGCACGAGGACTTCGAGCTCACCGTCCACGGGCCCGGCTCCGTCGACGCCGCGAAACACGCGAAGCTCCCCGGCACCCCGACCGACCTGCGCGCCGACCTGCGTGCTGACCTGTGCGCCGACCTGAGCACCGGCCTACTCGCCGGGCTGAGCACCGATCCGGGCGTCGGCCCGGGCCGGCTCGGGTTCCGCGGCGCCCCGCAGCAGTCGTCGCGGACGGCGGCTGCGGGAGCGTAGGAGGGTTGACAGCGGGGCCTCCTGACGGCCTGTCGGCACAGCCGGCATTCGAGCCGCCGGGAGGCCCCGCGCCGCGCGGCACCGGCCGGGCCCCGTTCCCCGGACGGGCCCGGCGGCCGCGGTCGGGGCCTTGGGGCGTCCCGGCCGGGGCGCAGACCGGCCACTCCGCGAGGCCCGCCGGGCCTGCGGGGCCGGGGGCGACCTCCCGGCCCGCGGCGCGACGGCCGTCCGATGCCCGCAGGTCAGGCCGCCCCGGTCGCCGCCCTCGCTCGTCTGTCGCAGGGCGGGGCGCAGTGACCGGCGAGGTGGCTGAAAGTTTCATGTCATATGACCTGTGACATTGTTCTGACCTTCATTCGATGACAGGATCCACGCCAATCTCCTTCACTCAGTCTGACCCCACGTCAGGCTGCCCCCACTCGAAGAAGGACTCGGCGTGCACCTGCGCATACGACTCACCACCCTCGCAGCCGGCGTCGTCGCCTGTTGTGCCACGGCCACCGCCGTACTGCCGGCCCAGGCCCTCGCGGCGCCCGCTGCCGTGACCGCCGGACCGGCCCCGACCGCGACAGCCGCGGTCACCGCCGCAGCGAAGCCGGCGGGCCAGTCCGTCGCCGGCGCGACGACGGGGTCGGAGAAGCTCGGCACGCCCGCCGCCCCGCTGACCCCGGCGCTGCTCAGCGAGTCCCTCATGGGCGAACCGGCCGCCACGGCCGCGGAGACGGCCACGGCCCGGTCCGACTCCCCGGGGGCTCGGGCCCGGTCGGGCGCGGCGGCCGAAGCCACCGCGCAGAGCTGCACCCCGGCGGACTTCGCGGGTCGTACCGGTGCCGATCTGGTCGCGTTCCTCAAGAGCTCGACCACGGACTGCGTCTCCACGCTGTTCACCAGCGGCAGCACCGACCCGGGCATCTTCAAGCAGTCCCGGATGCTGCCCGTCGCGGCCGCCTTCAAGGAGCTGGCGGCAGGCTACACCGGCGACAACTCGACCAACGTCCTGCAGCTTGTGCTCTTCCTGCGGGTGGGCTACTACATCCAGTCCTACTACCCCGACGCGGCCGGCCCGTACACCGGCACGCTCACCACCGCCGTCAAGGCCGGCCTGGACGCGTTCTTCGCCGGCGCCCGCTGGCACGACGTCACCGAGGTCAACGGCGGCGTGCTCAGGGAGGTGCTGACGCTCACCGACAGCGCCAACATCCAGGCCGACTACCTGGGCGTCTACAAGCGGGTGCTGGACGACTACGACAACTCCTACAACGCCTTCCCGAAGATGGTCGGCGCGGTCAACTCCGTGCTGAGGTTCCCGCTCTGGCGGGGCAACGCCAATCCGAACTTCGTCACCGCGCTCGGCGCCGACCCGAGCCTCGTCACGTCCCTCGCCAACTTCGCGATCAACCACAAGGACCTGATCGGCGGGCCCAACGCCGTCCTCGACACCAACGCGGGCAACGACCTGGCCCGGATGGCCGGGAGCAGCGCCGCCGTCGAGGCCGTGGCCAAGCCGCTGGTCAAGCGGGTGCTGGACGCCGCGCCGCTGCTGACGGCCGACGCGCCGCTGTACGTGCACACGGCCTTCCAGGCCACCGTCTACAACAACAACCAGTGCTCGTACTACGGCATCTGCGACCTGCCCGCCAAGCTCACCTCGGTGGTCCTGCCGAACCAGCTGGTCTGCGACAACCGCACCGTCCAGGCCCAGGCCCTGTCGGCCGCCGAACTGGCCACCGTCTGCGCCAGCCTGCGCAGCCAGGACGCGTTCTTCCACAACGTGGTCAAGGACAACGGGCCGATCCCGAACCAGTACAACAAGACCGTCACCCTCGGGATCTTCGCCAACAAGACGGACTACACCACCTACTCGTGGGCGATCTTCGGCAACTCGACCGACAACGGCGGCCAGACCGTCATGGACCCGACCGACCCGAACAGCCGGGCCGTCAACGTGATGTACCAGAAGGCCTGGAACACCGGTGACCCCGCCCGGGTGTGGAACCTCAACCACGAGTACACCCACTACCTCGACGGCATCCACAACATGAAGGGCAACTTCACCACCCAGACGTCCGTCCCGGACATCTGGTGGGTCGAGGGCCTCGCCGAGTACATCTCCTACAGCTACCGCGCCACCACCGACACCGACGCGATGACCCAGGCCGCCCTGCACACCTACAAGCTCAGCACCATCTTCCAGAACACCTACGGCAACGCGGACTCGACCCGCGTCTACCCGTGGGGCTACCTGGCCGTCCGGTACATGCTGGAGAAGCACCCGGCCGACGTGTACAGCATGCTGGGCCGCTTCCGGGTCGGCGACTACGCCGGCGGCTACGCGGTCTACAACAACCTCGGCACCTCCTACGACGCCGACTTCGACGCCTGGCTCACCGCCTGCGCCGCCGGTGCCTGCTACGCCGCAGGCCCGACCGCCCTGTTCGACTCGTCGGTGAACGGCGCGACCGTCAGCGTCACCGAGCGGTCCGTGCAGACCGGCCCGGGCCGGATCACCTCCTGGCACTGGACCTTCGGCGACGGCACCTCCTCGGACGAGCGCAACCCGAGCCACACCTACGCGGCGGCCGGCACCTACACCGTCGCCCTGACCGCCACCGACGACACCGGCAGGGCCGCCACCACCCCGACCTCGGTCACCGTGACCGCGGCCCCGGTCGCCCTGCCGAACTGCACCGAGCCGCGCACCGACGCGATGGGCCGGAACTGCTCGCGGACCGGCCGCGCCGCGACCGCCGGGAACACCGACTACCTGTACGTCTACCTGCCGGCCGGCACCACCACGCTGAAGGTCACCACCTCCGGCGGCACCGGCACCGCACACCTGTACTACAACCCGGGCACCTGGGCCTCGCCGAGTGCCTCCACGGTCTCCTCCACCGGCACCGGCACCACCCAGTCCCTCACCGTCACCAACCCCACCGCCGGCTACCACTACCTCAGCCTGTACGCCGTCACCGACTTCAGCGGCGTCACGGTCAGCACCCAGTTCTGACCCAGGGCCCCTGGCCCCTGACCGGCCGAAGTGCTCCGGGCCGCCCCGGCGCCGCGGACGCCGAGGGGCCGCGAAGCAGTCCGTGCACGCGCTCGGCCGGGACCTCCCGGCCGAGCGCCGCCGGGCTGCTCCGCGGCCGTCCGTCCAGCCCCCGACAAGCTGCTCGGCCCGTCGAAGCGGCGCGCCTCAGGGCAGGATGCCGGCCCCGCGCGCGGCCGTGATCCACTGCGGGAACTGGGACAGCAGCCGGTCGTACAGCTCGGGATCGGGGACGGTGCCGATGTCGTCCACCGCGAAGAAGCCGACGTTGTCGACGCGCCGGCCGGGCAGGTCGTCGAACCGCTGCAGCACGCCGTAGTCGGATCGGCCCAGCCCCACGAACTGCCAGAAGAGCGGCTCCTGCGCCGATTCTCTCAGCTCGCGCTCGATCGCGGCGTTGAGGTGGACGCCGCCGTCGGAGAAGAACAGGACCAGGGTGGGGACCGTCGCCGGGTTCCCCCGTACGTAGTCCCGGACTTCGGCGATGACCTTCGGTTCGTCGTTCGAGATGCCCACCGTCGTCATGTCGACCTGACCGTCGAGCAGCCCGGACCGACGCCCGCGGCGGCCGAACAGACGCCCCAGCTCACCGACCCGGACGTGCAGCCGCAACCACTCGGGCAGGTCACCCACCCGCAGATCGGGCAGCCGGGCCGGGTGCGTCGCGAAGGTCCAGGCCGGCATCGCCCCGCCGTCGTCCAACTGGGCCGCGACCGGGACGATCCGCTCCACCACGTCGGCCACCACGCCGTCGGCGTACAGCGACGACATCGAGCCCGAGGCGTCCAGCACCAGCACGACCCGCGCGGCGATTCCCGCGGCTCCGTGCTTGTCCAGGCTGACCGCGACCTGCTGCTTGCGCAGCGACAGCCGTTCGCGCATCCCCGGGGGGAGGTGCTCCTCGCCCTTCCCCGGCTCCGGCGCCGACGGCGCAGGCCGGGACGGCTGCGGCTGCGGCTGTGGCAGCTGCGGCGGCTGCGGCGGCGGAGCCACGGGCCGGTCCTGGGCGGGTCCCTCCTCCACGGTGATGCCGAAGTCGGTGGCCAACCCGGCCAGCCCCGCCGCGTAGCCCTGCCCGACGGCACGGAACTTCCACTGCCGCCCGCGCCGGTACAGCTCGCCGCCGACGAGGACGGTCTCCGTCCCGGCGTCCGTCGCGAAGCGGGCCAGCCCGGCGCCGGTGCGGGCGTCGGACAGCCGCAGGCACAGCCCGGGCACCGCGCCGAAGCTGCCGCCGTCCACCGACGCGGCCAGCACGATGCGCTCCACCTCCGGCTCCACCGCCGCCAGGTCCACCTCGATCCGGTCCGTGGCCGCCCCGGCGCCACCGGCCTTCCCCAGGTGCGTCACGGCGCCCGACGCGTGCCGGGGCTGGTTGTAGAAGACGAGGTCGCCGTCGCCCCGCACCCGCCCGTCCGCAGCCACCAGCACGGCGGACACGTCGACGTCGGGCGTACCGGCCCCGGCCGACCAGCTGAGCTCCACACTCACCACGTCGGCATCGATCGGAATGTTGGCGCCCTTGCTCAGTGATCGATCGTCCATGGTCACAGTCTGCCGAAACCGGCCCCGGCGGTCGCGCGGGGGCCGGTTCCCGCTCCCCGCCCGGGGAACGGGAACCGGGCCCGGAACCGTCACCGGAACCCTCGACGCCACCGGTGCGGTCCGGGACCGACCGGCGTCAGCAGGCCTTCCAGGAGGAGATCGCGTCGTTGAGCACGTTCCCTCCCAGGTCGGCGATCTGCTGACCGCTGTCCAGCCTCAGGTACCTGCCCTGGAAGTCGTTGTGCTCCCAGAAGCAGAGCCGCTGTCCGCTCGCGTTCGTGATGGACGAGATCGAGTCCTGGAAACGGGCGCCCTGGTCGAGGTTCTTGAGCGGGTCCTTCACCCAGACACCGCCGACGACGCAGTCGTCGAAGTGGGCGTTCCGGCAGACGACCACCGCGTCGCTCGTCACAGCCGCACCCCCTGCGGAGGTGCGCCCGGCTGCGGTGGCGGTCCCGGTCGCGGTGGCCGACACCGCCAGCGCCGCCGCGGCCGTGGCGAGCGCGACCAGGTACTTCGTCGAACGGCCAGTCATCTGTCCTCCTGTACTCGGCGAACCGGGGCGGTCGAGCCCCGGGGCCGCCGGGCACCTTCCGTCCCTGGCGGTCAGTCATACGACCGGGCAGCACGCCCCGTTGTGACAACGCCTTCACGCATCCCCCTTCCGAACCCACCGTCCGGGCCGCGGTGACCGTCGGCCGGGTGAAGCGGATCCGCGCCTGTTGTCCGCCCCTCCCCGGAGCGCCTACCCTGCGGGTGTGACCTCGTCCTCCTCGTCGGCGCGGGGTGCCGCGTCCACGCCCTACCTCCACGGAAGCCCGCCCGGAGCGCTCCCGGTGTTCGGCCACCTGCCCGCGCTGGTCCGGGATCCGGCACGCTTCCTGGCGCGGCTGCACCGCTACGGGGACCTCGTGGAGGTCCGACTCGGACCGAACCGGCTGGTGGCCCCCTGCCACCCGGAGCTGCTCCGGCAGGTGTACGCCGACGACCGCACCTTCGACAAGGGCGGGCCGGTCTACGGGCGGTTCCGGGAGATCCTCGGCAACGGGCTGGCGACCTGCGTCCACGCCGATCACCGGCGCCAACGACGCATGCTGCAACCGGAGTTCCGCCCCGACCGGCTGGCCGCGTACGCCGAGGTGATGACCCGGGAGGCGGAGCTGCTGGCCGGCTCCTGGCGACACGGCGACGTGGTGGACGTCTTCCCCGCCTGCTACCGCTTCACCCTGCGGGTGGTGACCCGCACCCTGCTCGGCACCGAGGCCCCGGACGTACTGTCGGACCGGCTGCAGCACGCCTTCGAGACCGCGTTCGCCGGCGCCCTGCGGCGCGTGGTGCGGCTGCCCGCGGGCCCCGGCTACCGGACGGCGGTCCGTACCCTGGAACGGACCGTCGCCGACCTGGTACGCGACCACCGGGCCCACGGCCCCGGCCGCACCGACCTGCTGGCCGGACTGCTCGCCGCCCGCGACGACGACGGCCGTCCGCTCTCCGACACCGAGGTCCACGACCAGGTCGTCGCCCTCCTGCTGGCCGGAACCGAGACCACCGCCTCCCAGCTCTCCTGGACCCTGCGGCTGCTGACGGCCCACCCCGAAGTCCTGTCCGCCGTGCAGACGGAGGTCGACGCGGCGCTGCCGGGCGGCCGGCCCGCCCGCTGGACCGACCTGCCGCACCTGCCGCGCACCGACCGGGTCCTGACCGAGGCGCTGCGGCTCTACCCGCCCGGCTGGGTCCTGCTGCGCACCTGCACCCGGGAGACCGAACTCGGCGGGCGCACCCTGCCGCGCGGCGGGCAGGTGCTGCTCAGCCCGTACGTCGCCCACCACAATCCGCGGATCTTCGCCGATCCGGACCGCTTCGACCCCGACCGCTGGCTCCCCGAGCGGGCCGCCGCCCTGCCGCGCTGGGGGTTCGCCGGCTTCGCCAACGGCCCGCGGCAGTGCCTGGGCGCCGACTACGCCCGCGCCGAGGCGGTCATCGCGCTGGCCACCGTCCTGGCCCGCTGGCGCCCGGTCCCGGCGCCCGGCCGGCGGCCCGACGACCGCCCGGTGCGGCTGACCACCGTCCTGCGCCCGCACCGCCTGCACCTGCGTGTCCTCGACCGCGAGCGGCCCGTGGCCCGGACGGGGGACCGCCGCCCGGACGCCGGACCTGCCTGACCGCGACGGACCCGTGCGCCCCGGCGCGGAAGGTCACGCTCCGTCCCGGACGGGCCGGAGTCGCCGGGCCGACCGGCGTGCCTCAGACGGCCGGTGGCCGGGTCACGGGCGTGCCGACCCGGACGAGAGCGGCCCCGGGGACGCCGAAGGTGAGGACCCGCTCCGCGTCCCGGGAGCGCTGGACGCCCTCGTCGAGGATGCCCACGAAGGCCGTCCGGGTACAGGTCCGGCGGCGGACCGACTCCACCCAGGCCGTCGTCATGGGCAGGCCCAGGTAGGCGAGTCCCCGTCCGTCCGGCCACGTCGGATCGAGCGCCCGGCCGGCCGGATCCACGCACCACGCATGGTGCACGACTCCTGCCGGCGCCGCGCGCAGCGCGAAGCCCTCGGTGTAGGTCAGCCCGGTGGCCGTCCGGGCGACGCGCCAGGCATTGCGGAACGGGCTGCCGTCGATGCTGCGCCTGGGCATCCCGGCCGGCCAGGGAGTGGGGGAGTGCAGCAGTCCCTGGGCGAGCACGACCGCCTCGGGGCAGGGAACGGCGGGCGAGACGTCGCGGCGCAGTGCGGCGACGAGGGCGGAGGCGCTGGCGGAGGACACCCGTCCAGCGTGGGTGTCGCCGCCGGGCGGCGCGACCGGGCGCTGCCCGCCTGGGTGACGGTGGGGACGGGTCCGGACGGCGGGCACCGGGCATGGCCGCTGCGGCCGAACCCGCGCAGCGGGCGGGTGGTCCCGGCCGAGACCGGCCTCCTGCGCGGGTACGGCGAGGGGCGGGGGTGCCGCCCGGCCCGGAGATGGTTCGCAGGAGGGCGGAACCGGCCGTTCGTCGGCGGGAATCGGTCGTGGCCGCCGCCCCGGCCGATCCGGCGGCCCTCGATGAAGTAGTCATGTACACGCGACTTGTGAGTGTGACTCGAACTGCGCAGACAGTGCCCGACCGCTCCTCTCGCACCGGCGGAGCGGCCCGCTGCGACAGCGCGAGGAACGGAGCTCCGACCGAGAGCGCCGTCCGACCCGGGCGGCCGTCGAGACGTGCCCCCGTGCCCGGTGGCCGACTCCGCAGGGCGGACCGCCGCGTGCGACCGAAGCACCTGCGTACCGAAGCACCGCGCTGAAGCACCTGCGTACCGAAGGACCTGCGTACCGAAGGACCGTGCTCCGTTTCCCGCGATCACCCCTGGAGTGTGCCTGTGTCATCGTCTCCGACAACCGCCGGGAGCCTGCCCTCCTGGTCCCGTACACGTGCACGACGCCGCCGGTGGACGGCGGCCACCGTCTCGGCCGCCCTGGTGGCGGGCGTGCTCCTCGGCGTGCAGGACGCCTCCGCCCGACCCCCGTCCGAGGCCCCGCACAGCCCCCGACAGCCGGCCGCGACGCAGCAACCGACCGGTGACCTGGCCTCCGCCCGGCTCACGGCCCGGTTGCAGGGGAAGCCCGTCGAGGTGCCGGCCGAACGCACCGACTCCTCCACGACCTGGGCGAACCCCGACGGCAGCGTCACCCTGGAGGTCGCGGCGGGGCCGGTCCGGATGCGCCGCCCGGACGGCGGCTGGGCGGACGTCGACGTCACCTTCGCCAAGCGCCCCGACGGCTCCGTCGCCTCGAAGGCCCACCCGCGCGGACTGGCCCTGGCGGGGGAGACGAAGGGCAGGCGGGCCGGCTCGTTCGCCGAGGCCGCCGGCGCCCCCGTCCAGGACCTCCTCAGTCTCACCGCCGGCGGTCGGAACGTCGCCATGCAGTGGCGGGGCGGGCTGCCCGCACCCCGGGTGGAAGGCGCCCGGGCCACCTATCCGGACGTGCTGCCCGGTGCGGACCTGGTCATCGACGCCACCCGCACCGGCTACGAGCAGTCCGTGATCCTCAAGAAGCGACCCGCGGGCCCGGCCGACTACACGCTGCCGCTGAAGGCGCCCGGAGTCAACGCGCGCCAGAACGACGACGGCGGCGTGACGTTCACCGAGGCCGCCACCGGACGCGAACTCGCCTCGATGCCGGCCCCGGTCATGTGGGACGCGACGGTCGACAGGAACTCCGGTGAGCACACCCACCGGGCACCGGTGGGCCTGAAGGTCGTGCAGTCCGGCGACACCATCGAACTGCGCCTCAGCCCCGACGCCGCGTTCCTCGCCGACCCGGCGACCGCGTACCCCGTGACGGTCGACCCGTCGGACACCGTGCTCTCCGACGTCTTCGACACCTGGGTCCAGCAGGGCGAGACCGTCGACGCGTCGAGCGCCACCGAACTGAAGCTCGGCTGGCCGGGCGACTGGGCGGACGCCGCGCGGACCAAACCGCGCATCGCCCGCTCCTTCATCAGCTGGGACATGGCGCCCATCAAGGACGCCCTGGTCTCCAAGGCCACCCTGTCCCTCTACAACTTCCACTCCTGGGACTGCGCGAAGCCCGTCGCCTGGGAGGTATGGGACACCAACACCGCGACGACCGGCAGCCGTTGGACCAACCAGCCGGCCTGGCTGAAGAAGTACGCGACGTCCACCGAGACCCGCGGACAGAACTGCGCCAACGGTGCCTACGTGAACGCCGACGTCACCCCCCTGCTGCAGTACTGGGCGGGCCAGACCTCGGTGGGCCGCCAGGGCCTCGGCCTGCGCGCCGCCAACGAGGCCGACACCGGGTCCTGGAAGAAGTTCTACTCCGGCAACGCCGCCGCCGGTCAGATCCCGAAGCTCTCGGTGACGTTCAACTACCGCCCCCGGACCGGCACCGACCAACAGGCCGGCCCGCCCTTCTTCGCCGACAACGGCGTCTACACCGTCAACACCCTGACCCCCGTCCTGCGCGACACCTACACGGACTCGAACAACGACCGGATCAACGGCACCTTCCAGATCGTGGACGCGGCCACCGACCAGCAGGTCGGCGAGTACCTGGTGTCCCCGTGGGGCGCCAGCGGACAGCCGCTGTCGGCCACCGTTCCTCCCGGCCTCCTCCAGGACGGCCGGACCTACCGGTTCCGCAGCAACCCGTACGACGGAACCCACTACAACCTCTCCTGGTCGCCCTGGCGCACCTTCACGGTCGACACCCGGGCACCCTCCGCGCCGGGCGCCGTGACCTCGACGGACTACCCTTCGGCCTCCTGGGTGAAGGGAGTCGGCCAGAGCGGCACGTTCACCGTCACACCCCCGCAGGGCGACCACCGCTGGCTGGAGTGGACCCTCGACGGCACCACCTGGACGCGCCTCGCCACCGACGGCACCACCACGCCGGTCGCCGTGCTCGCCACCCCGACCCGAGGCGGCACCAACACCCTTCAGGTCCGCAGCGTCGACCGGGCCGACAACCGGTCGGAACCCCTCGCGTACGAGTTCCACGTCGGCGCCGGCGGCGTCACCAGGCCGTCCGACGGCCGGCGCACCGCGGCACGGCTGCCCCTCCAGGCCGAGGCCGACGCCTCACGCTACGACGCCGTGACCTTCTCCTGGCGACGCTCGGACGCCGACGCCTGGGTACCCGTCCCGCCCGGCCACGTGAGCGCGGCCGGCACCCCGCTGACCGCCTGGCCGGTCGCCCTCAGCGCCGGCCGGAGCCCGCAGCTGGCCTGGGACGCCGCGACGACCGTCAGCCCCGACGGCACGGTGCAGCTGAAGGCCGACTTCACCGGCCCCGCCGGCGCCAGGGCCTCCAGCGACCCCCTCAAGGCGATCGTCGACCACACCGCCGACGGCGCCGCCACCGTCCCCGTCGGCCCCGGGGAGGTCAACCTCCTCACTGGCAACTACAGCCTCAGCCGCACCGACACCGCCTTCTTCGGGACGGCGATCACCCGCACCGCCTCCTCCCGCAACCCCCAGGAAGGCGGCGCCCAGGCAGGACAGGCCGCGATCTTCGGGAAGGAGTGGCTCTCCGGCACCTCCACCGGCCGGAAGGACTCCGGTTACACCGCGATCAACCGCACCTCGGCCACCTCCCTGGACGTCCTGCGGCTCGACGGCACGAGCCTGCACTTCACCGCCGACGAGGCGGCCACCGGCTGGATCGCCGAACCCGGCGCCGCGCAACTCACCCTGACCGGCTCGTTCGCCGCAGGCTTCACCCTCACGGACAGCGACGGCGGCACCGCGGACTTCGCACGCACCGACCCCGCCGCGGCCGCCTGGGCCCTCACCCGCTCGTCGACCCGCGGCCTCGACAACACGACCAGCACGATCGTCTCCCAGAACGTCACCGGACCCGACGGGCGGATCCTCACCCGGCCGCAACGGGTGATCAGCCCGACCAGCGCCGCGGCCTCGACGGCCTGCGCGGACGACCCGGCCACCCGCGGGTGCCGCGTCCTGGAATTCGTCTACGCCCCGACCACCACCGCGACCGCCACCACCCTCGGCGACGTCGCCGGACAGGTCACCGCGATCCGCCTGTGGTCCACCGAACCCGGCGCGGGCGCCGCCACCGCCGTCGACGTCAGCCGCTACGCCTACGACGGCAACGGCCGGCTGCGCCAGACCTGGGACCCGAGGATCGCCCCGGCGGTGCCGACCGCCTACGACTACGACACGGCCGGCCGCGTCACCACCCTCACCCCGCCCGGCGAACTTCCCTGGACCTTCGGCTACGGGCGCGTCGGCGGCTCCCCGGCCGCCGGGGACGGCATGCTGCTCGCCGCCTCGCGTCCGACCCTGGCCCCCGGCTCCGCCGACCAGGTCAACGGCACCGCCACCACCACCCTCGTCTACGACGTAGCGGTCACCGGCAACGGCGCACCGTACGACCTCGGCCACACCGCCACCGCCTCCTGGGGTCAGCGGGAGACGCCCACGGACGCCACCGCCGTCTTCCCGCCCGACCAGACCCCCGCCGCCAACGCCGGAACACAGCTCCCGGCGAACGGCTACGGCCGCGCCGACCTGTACTACCTGGACGCCTCCGGCCAGGAGACCGACACCGCACGGCCGGGCGGAGCCCTCACGGTCACCGAACACGACGCCTTCGGCAACACCGTCCGCCGGCTGACCGCGGCCAACCGCGCGCTGGCCCTGGGCATCACCGACCAGGACCGTTCGACCCTTGCGTCCCTCGGGATCGCCGCCCTCGGCAGCGCCGAACGCGCCGGCCTGCTCTCCACCACGACGACCTACAGCGCCGACGGCAGCCGCGAACTGGAGACCCTCGGCCCCCTCCACTACGGCACGCTGGAACGGAAACTGACGGCAGGACAGACCGTGGTCGCCGAAGCCGGAACCCAACTGCCCCTGCGGCAGCGGACGGTGAAGGAGTACGACGGCGGCCGGCCCACCGACGGCACCGCCACCGTGCGCGACCAGGTCACCCGGGAGACCAGCGGCGGACAGCCCCGCATCGACACCGCACTGCTCGCCGACGCCCGCGTCACGGCCACCGGCTACGACTGGGCCAGGGGGCTGCCCAGCACCACCGTCCAGGACCCCGACGGGGCCCGGCTCACCACCTCCACCGTGTACGACGCCCAGGGACGGGTGACCGGCGCGAGCCTGCCGGCCTCCACCGGCACCGACGCGGGCACCACCGTCACCGCGTACTACACCGGGGACGGCACCGGAGCGTGCGCCGGCCGGCCCGAGTGGGCGGACCAGGTCTGCTCGGTCGGACCGGCCGCCGACATCACCGGCGGGGGAGCCAACCCGGTCCAACTCCCCGTGAAGACGGTCGAGTACAACCGGTACGGCCAGACCACCAGCACCACCGAGACGGCCAACGGGGCCCAGCGGACCACGACCACCGGCTACGACGGGGCCGGACGCCAGACCCGGTCCGCCGTCAGCGGGCCCGGCCAGGAGGTGCCCGTCGTCACCACCGGCTACGACAGCGCCAGCGGGCGCCAGACCACCACGGCCACCACCGGCTCCGGCACCGTCACCACGGTCTTCGACCGCCTCGGCCGCCTCACCGCCTACACCGACGCCGACGGGGGCACCACCACCACCCAGTACGACAAGCTCGACCGGCCGACCCTCGTCACCGACACCGCACCGTCCACCACCACCTACACCTACGACACGGCCGTCGAACCGCGCGGCCTGGCCACGTCGGTGGGCGACTCGGTGGCCGGCACCTTCACGGCCCGCTACGACGCCGACGGCACCGTGACCGGCACCGGCCTCCCCGGCGGCTACACCATGCGCCAGCTCAAGAGCCCCACCGGGACCCTCTTCGACCGCACGTACACCCGCGACAGTGACGGCACGACCGTTCTGAGTGACGGGATCAGCACGACCGTCCACGGCCAGTGGGCCACCCACACCGCGACCTTCGGCTCCGCCTCCCAGCAGGCCTTCGGCTACGACACCGTCGGACGCCTCACCCGGACGACCTCGGCCGCCGACGGCGTCTGCACCACCAGGACCTACGCCTTCGACCGCAACACCAACCGCACCGCCCGGACCTCCGCGGGCGCCGCACCCGGCGCCGAGTGCACGCCGTCGGGCGGCACCACGGAGCAGCACGCCTACGACTCCGCCGACCGCCTGGTCGACCCCGGCTACGGCTACGACGCCTTCGGCCGCACCACGACGCAACCCGGCGCCGCCACCTCCTACTTCGCCAACGACCTCGTGCGGCAGCAGAGCACCGCCACCGACCGCCAGACCTGGACGCTGGACCCGGCACTGCGGCTGCGGGGCTGGGCCACCGAGGTCAACCCCGGCAGCGGTTGGAGCACCGCACGCACCGGGCTCAACCACTACGGATGCGCCTGCGACAACCCCACCTGGATCGTCGAGGACACCGGCACCGGCGACCTCACCCGCCAGGTGACCACGCCCGCCGGCGGCCTCGGCGCCACCACGGCCAGGACCGGCGGCGTGGTGCTCCAACTCGCGAACCTGCACGGCGACATCGTGGTCGCCCTGCCGCTCGACCCGGCGAAGCCCCCGACCGCCGTGACCTTCGACGAATACGGCAACCGCCTCCCCGGCGCCGCCCCCCTCCGGTACGGCTGGCTCGGCGGCCAGCAGCGCTCGGCCGAGACGCCCACCGGGGCCGTCCTGATGGGTGTGCGGCTCTACGCCCCGGCGCTCGGCCGGTTCCTGACCACCGACCCGATCAAGGGCGGCAACGCCACCGCCTACGACTACGTCTCCCAGGATCCGAACATCCGCTTCGACCTCGACGGACAGTGGAGCTGGGGCTGGGCCCGCAAGGCCTGGACCTGGACCAGGCCCTTCCTGATCAAGTGCGGCCGCGGGGCCTGGGCCTCCCGCAGCTACGGCTACACCTGGCAGCAGAAGGCCGCCGCCATGGCCATGGGCTGCTTCATCCACCAGATCTGACGATCGGTCACCACAGCGCTCCACCTCGACGCCCGGCCCCCGGAACCCACCCGGGGGCCGGGCGTACGGTGGACAGGGGTCAGGGTTCCCGCCGGGTGCTCAGGGTGCTCGGGGCCGGAGGGAGGCGGAGGGCTGCGATGTCCTGCTGGGCGGCGGCGGAGAGGGGGACGCCCCAGGCCCGGTAGAAGGCGGTGAGGTCCTGGGCCGCCACCTTGCTGGTGACGAGGGCGAGGTTGGCCCAGCGGTCCGTGCCCCGGGGCGGGGCGGAGCGGACCAGCTTCTGGACGCCGGGCCAGAAGTTCTCGCCGTACTGGAGTGTCAGCTGCTGCAGCATGACGAGCTTCTCGAAGGCGTCGAAGGAGTCCGCATAGGAGACTCCGCTCGTGCCGACCTTGGGCAGCGCGGAGTCGTAGACCTTCTCGGCGACCAGGCGCGAGGGCCGGCCGAACGCCTTCTCCACGGCGAGCGAGTAGATGTTGACCGAGACCTCGACCACCTCGGACGGTTCGACGGAGCGCTGCTGACGGTGGTGGCCCTGTTCGTGCCAGATGCCCCAGCCGGTGGCGGCGCCGTCGGCGATCCAGGGGGCGGAGTCGTCCTTGAATCCCATGTAGCCGTCGGTGGCGAAGGCCGCGCCGGCCCGGCGTTCCACCTCGGTGTAGTGGAACGGGAAGACACCCGGGGAGTCGGGCCCGGGGGCGGCGGTCGCGTCGGCAGCGGTGGGGGCGGCGAGGGCGGCAGCCGCGTCCTCGATGCCCCGGGCACATTCGAGGTGGCGCAGCACGGTCTCCGGTGAGTTGTAGGAGAAGCGGGCCGCGGTGTCGCGGGTGAGGGTGACGACGGTCCGTCCGGCGACGAACTCGGCGTAACGGGTGGGGCGTTCGGCGAGCTGGGTGCGCCACTCGGCCGCGGTGGTGCGGCCGAGGACGAAGACCGGGGCCGCCTGGACGTCGCCGGTCAGGGTGACGGTCGTCCGGTCGGCGGCGGTGCCGTCGAAGGCCAGGTAGACCATGCCGCCGCGGTGGTCCTGGACCTGGGTGGCCCCGGACGGTCCGGCGGTGTGGCGGCGGCCGGCGGTGAGGCCGGAGCCGACCGGCGGGCCGACGACGACCCGCAGTCGGCCGGTGCCGGCGGTGCCGGTGGCGGTGGCGGTGAGCTGCGCCCCGGGCGGCAGGTACAGGCCGGTTGGCCGGAGGTCGGAGGGCAGCTGGGCGAGGTCCTGGCGCTGCCGCTCGTCCTGGGCGGAGGGCAGCCCGGTGAGGGTGACGGTGTAGGGGCGGTCAGGCTGGGGCAGGACGAACGGGTCGAGGCCGTCGGGGCCGGTGGCGCGGGGGCAGGCCGGGGCGGTGAGCGCGGCTTCGGCGCCGGGTGCGGATTCGGCCCCCTCGGCGGAGAGCGCGGTGATGCGGTAGCGGTGAACCCCGCCGGGGCCGAGCCCGCCGTCGCGGTACTGCCGGTCGGTGGTGACGGCGATCCGGCCGCCGTCGCGGTAGACGGCGTATCCGGCGGGTGCGGGGCCGGGCGGGGCGGTCCAGCGGACGGTGGCACCGGTGGGGGATTCGGCGGTCGCGGAGGCGGCGCCGGGGGCGGCCTGGGTCCGGGCGGTTCCCGGCCGATCGGCGGCCGGGAACCGGATCCAGGTCTGATTGCCGCCGCCGTTCGCCGGGTAGAGCCCGGCGAAGCCGCTGTTCCGGTAGTGGTCGAGGGCGAGGGTCGGGTCGCCCGCCCAGCGCAGGGTTCCCGTGTCCGCGGCGTACTGCCAGCGGGACTGGTCGGTGCCGTTGCTGACGGGCCGTGCGACGACGGTGCTGGCGTACCAGCCGGGGCCGTTGCGCACGTCGAGCACCGGGTAGGGCGCGGCGGAGCTCTGCACCTGGCCCTCCGGGGTGACGGTCCACCGCTGGGTCGGCGGTGTCGGCTTCCCGGCGACCGACGCGCACGGCTCCACCGAGACCGAGCGGTCGGGAGTGACGATCGGAGCGAGCGTCAGACAGCGCCCACCGGTTCTCAGTTCGCCGGCATCTCCTGCGGCCGGGGTGACGGCGGTGTAGCCGGGGCTGAACGTCCACCGCTGGTTGCTGCCGCTTCCCGGTGTGTACAGCGTGGCCCGGTCCTCGCCGACGTTGAAGTCCAGGACGTACGGGCCGCCCTTCCACGTCAGGCTGCCGGCGGACGCGTCGTACGACCAGGCACCGGTGGCGGCGACGGCAGGGACGGGCGCGGTCGGTGCCCCCCTGGAGGGGGTGCTGCCGGGCTGGAGGCCGAGGGCGAGGTCGCCCGTGACGGCGCTGTGGAGGGTGCCCTGGGGGTCGAGTCGCCACTGCTGCCCGGCGGGGGTGGGCTCGCCGAGTTCCGAGGTGCAGGTACGCAGGCGCGTCTGGAGGGTCTGTTCGACGGTCAGGCACTGCCCGAGAACGCGCAGCTCCGACCACTGGTCGGCCGCGCGTGAGGGTGTCGCGCGCGATTGGGCCAGTGCGGTCGGGCAGGGTGCGAGGAGGGGCAGTAGGGCCAGGGAGACGGCGGTGGCGGTCAGGCCGGACGGTCTGCGGCGGTGTTCGGTCATCGGGCGGGATCACCTTCGTGGTCGGGAGCCCGGAGCGTCGGCGCGTCCCGGGTGCGCACAGGATGCGCACAGCACCGAGGCCGACCGGCTGCTACCACGAGGGCGATGACCTGCAAGATCACCCCATCGGCTGCCGTGCGGGCCGGGCCGTGGACGCGACGGGCCGGTCGTGCGCACCCCGTGTCCGGGCCTGCGCGGGATGCCCTGGGAGATCCGCCGTGACCGCCGTGACCGCCGTGACCGCGGTGACCGCCGTGACCGCGGTGACCGCCGTGACCGCGGTCACTGCCGGGAGCGCCGGACACGGGCAAGGGCCGTCGACGCTCGCGAGGAGTACGGGCCCCACCAGGCCCGACATGGTGTTCGGAGCAGCGGGCGGCCTGCCCGGCTTGCAGCGGGGCGGGCCCGGGCGGACGGTCGCCGCATGACAACTACGCGCGCACGGAGTGCCTGCCTCGCGGCCGCGGCCGCCCTCTCGCTCCTCACCCTGGCCTCGGTGGCCCCCGCCGCCCACGCCACCACGCTGCGGCTGAAGGCGTGCAACGAGGCGGGGAGCCGTCAGCCCGGCGATGCCCTGATCAACACGGGGGTTGTCGCTCAGGTCGTCGGGATCGGGGGCAGCTTCAGCGGGTCGTACCCGGGCTACACGATCACCAAGGTCGAGGCCCGCACCGTGCTCGGCACTCCGATGTGCATCGTCATCACCGACGGCGGTCCTGGCACGGACCGTGTCACCCTGACCACCCGCGAGACGGTCGGCAGCGTGTGGATCTACGGCATCCGGAAGTAGGAGACCACCGGGCGCCCGGATGCTGCGGCCCCTGGTGAGGGGTGTGCCGGGCCGGGAACGGGCGGTGGCCGGCGCCGAGTTCGACCGCGTTGCCGCTCCGGCGGGCGGACTCGCCTGGCGGGGCGGTGGCGCGCCGCCGTTGACCCGGCCCTCTGTTTCCGTACGGGGGTCGGGTCAACGGCGTTCGTCCCGAGCCTGGCGTCCGGTCGGTTGACGTGGATGATGCTGAGCCAGAACACCTCCATGGGGCGGTTCTCGCCGGTCGTGCCGATATTTCCGGCCCCGTCCGGGTAGGTCGTGCCGCCCCGCCGGCCGCGTCCCTGGAGTAGGCGCGATCGCCTCGATGGGGGAGTTCATCCCGGTGGTGCCGGCGGGACGTCTCCCCCGGTCCTGCCGCCCGGGCGGGTCGGTCAGGGCGGTGGCGGGTCGGTGGGGCCGACGAACGTCGCTGCCAGACGGGCCGCCGCCACGGTGGGCCGGTCGCGGTGCCGGGCCGACCAGGCCAGCGCCGAGTGGGTCGGCGGGAGCCCGGGGACGTCGACGAAGCGCACCCCGGCGCGTGGGTACAGCTCGCGGACGGAGGCGGGCAGGAACGCCACCCCCTCGCCTTCCGCGACGGCGTGCAGCAGGGTCTCGATGTCGGAGGCGACCGGCCCGTAGCGGACGGGGGAGCCGTCGGGCCGGGGGTCGACCGCCCAGAACCGGCGCCACGCCCGCGGTGCCTGCGGCGGGGTGGCGACCACCGGCCGGCCGGCGAGCAGGTCGAGCGGGACGGCGGGGCGGGTGGCCAGCGGGTCCCGGGCGGGCAGGCAGGCGACGCGCGGTTCGGCGGCCAGCAGGTGGACTTCGATGCCGTCCGCCGTGGGCGGGCGCAGGAACGCCACGTCGACCGAGCCCTCGATCAGGGCTGTGCCCTGGTGCGCGAAGTCGAGTGCGGTGATCTTCGTGGTGATGCCGGGGCAGTGCCGCCGCAGGGCCCGGAGGACGGCGGCGGTGTGCGGCTGGGAGGCCTGGGCGCCGGTCATGCCGACGATCAACTCCGCTCCGGCGTGTCTCAGTTGGGCCTGGGCGGCCAGTCTCAGCCGGTCGGCCGCGTCGACGGCGGCCCGGATCTCCGGGAGGAGGGCCCGGCCCGCGGCGCTGAGCGCGACCGCGCGGTTGGTGCGCTCCAGCAGTCTGACGCCGAGCCGCCGTTCGAGATCGCGGATCTGCCGGCTGAGGGCGGACTGGGTGATGAAGAGGCGGGCCGCGGTGCGGCCGAAGTGGAGTTCCGCGCTGAGGGCGAGGAAGAGCCGGAGTTGGTGGATGCTCGGCCCTGCCGGCGTACCGTCCGGTCGGGAGGTCCGCAGGGGACCCTGTGCTGCGTCCATGACAGTCAATCTATCAACGAACTATTTTTCTGCATGATCATGCGTGCTGACATGTTCGCCCGACTGTGGAAATGTCTGGACCAATCCGCCGACCGGGCCGGCCACCGCCGGCCGGGTGCGCGGGCACAGGCCCCAACCGGGCAGTTCCTACGGCGAGTTCGCGGAGTCCGTCATGTCTCGTACGCAGTCGCGTCGATCCGGCGCGCGCACCACCTTTGCCCTTCTCCTGGCCGGAGCCTGTCTCACGGCCGTCTCGGCGCCGACGGCGGCCGGGGCCGTCGGCGCCGCCGGACGGCCCGCCGGTGGGCCTCCCGTCCACGCGGAGGCCGTCACCTCCGTCCAGGTGCCGCCCGGCGTCACCGCCGGCGTCGCCGTCTACGACCGTCAGACCGGCACCTTCACCGAACAGCTCAACTCCTTCACCCAGTTCCGTTCCGCCTCGGTGGTCAAACTGCTGATCGCCCTCGACTACCTGTGGAACCGGGGACCCACCTACGACATCCCCTCCGCCGACCGCGCGCGGCTGGAGGCCATGCTGCGCAGCAGCGACGACGACGCGGCCAGCTACTACTGGCTGAACAACGGC
Source organism: Streptomyces sp. BE303 (assembly GCF_036290945.1). Lineage (NCBI taxonomy): Bacteria > Bacillati > Actinomycetota > Actinomycetes > Kitasatosporales > Streptomycetaceae > Streptomyces > Streptomyces sp. BE303. The sequence goes on along the minus strand of NZ_JAQYWZ010000887.1, from coordinate 6,387 downwards.
GGCGGCGCGATCGTCGACCGGATGGTCACCCGGCTCGCGCTGACGGACACCGCCCGCCCGCCCGCGACCAGCGCGGGCGTCTGGGGCTACACCGCCGTCACGGCGGCCGACACCGTGCGGATCTACCGCTACCTGCTGGAGCAGGCCCCGGCGGCGGTGCGGGACTTCGTGCTCGGGAACCTCCACGCCTCGACCCGGTGCGGTACGGACGGCTTCGACCAGCACTTCGGGATCGCCGGATCGTTCGCGCAGCCCTGGGCGGTCAAGCAGGGCTGGTCGGGCTTCTCCTCGGGCGGCTGCACGCCGCAGCCGCCCCACCCCCCGACGGTCGCGTCCGTCGACACGCCGGACGCCGCGGGCGAGGCGGGCGGCACGGGCACGACGGGCGACGTGCGGGAGGTGCGCGAGGCGGGTGAGGCGGGCACCCTCGCGGTGGACCTCACCCGGCCGGTCCTGCACAGTACCGGCACCGTCGGCACGGGCGACCGCACCATCGTGGCCGTCTACACGTCGCACCCCGTGGGCACCACCTACGGCAAGGCCTACACCGACCTCGGCCGGCTCACCCGCTCGCTGAGCGTCCCGGGTGCCGTCCAGCCGGCCGGCACCTGGTTCGGGACCTGGGGCGAGAACGTCCGGGTCCGGCCGCAGGCCAACACCTCCCAGTCGGCGATCACCGTGCTGCCCGCCGGTGTCGAGGTGCTGGTGACGTGCCAGAAGCAGGGCGAGACGGTCTCCGTTCCGCCCTACACCAACGACTGGTGGGCGTACCTGCCGCAGTACGGCGGCTACGTGACGAACATCTACCTCCAGTCGCCCGGCAACCAATTGCCCGGCGTCGGCACCTGCTGAGCCCTACAACGGCTCGGGCGGTGGCGCGGCCCTGCACGACAACATCGCCTCGCACCAGTGGGTCAACTCCTGCTGACCGGCGCCACCGGCCCGGTCAGTCCGGGGACCCCGCCCTGAGCCCCGCCGCAGGCGCCCGCCGTAGCGCGGCCGCGGCCGCCCGCACCCCTGGCGCGGGCGGCCGTCCGGCCGCGATTCCGCGCACGGTCCCGGCGCTGCCGTCACAGCCCCATCAGTAGGTCCCGCACCGCGGCGGGCCGGGACAGGAACGGATGGTGACCGGCGTCGAGCTCGACGACGCCGCCGGCCCGGCGGGCGAACTCGCGCTGCAGGCGCGGCGGGGTGCCCCGGTCCCGGCCGCAGACGACGTACGTCGAGGGCACCTGCTGCCACGCGGCCGCCCCGACCGGCTGCCCGGTCACCCGCAGGCTCTGCCGGGCGAGGTGGTTCGCCGCCTGCGCCCGGACGTCCGGGCCGCAGTCCTGCAGGAACGTGTCCACGAGCAGCTCGGGACGGACCCCGAAGGTGCCGGCGTCGGGATCGACGTCGAGGTACGGGGCGGGACCGCCGTCCCCGAACTCCGACAGGCTCTGCCCGACCTCGGGCAGGTAGCTGGAGATCAACACCAGGTGGCGGACCGATCCGACACCCGCGGCGGCCTCCGCGGTGACGATGCCCCCGTAGCTGTGGGCGACCACGACGGTGGGTTCGTCACCGTCCAGCAGCACCTGCCGCACCGCCGCGACGTCCTCGGCCAGCCCCGGACCGCCTCCGCCCCCGGGCACGCCCGCCTCGCCGCAGCTCGGCAGCGCCGGCGCGACGCTCCGCACCCCTCGCTCCTGCAGCAGCCCGGCCGTGCGGTGCCACCACCACGACCCGTCCCGCACACATGCCCCATGCACGAACACGACCCTCATCGCTGCCTCCACGTCGGCTCCGACCTGCCCTTCGATCAACGGTGGACGCGGCCACTGTGACGCCGGGAAGCCGAAGATCGTTCACGGAACCGCGGCGCCGGAACCGGCGACCTCACCGGCCGGCGCCCCCAGGGCCGGGCACGCCGGCCCCCTCGTCCCACCCCGGCGGCCACGGGACACGCCACTGCGTCGAGTGATCACCCGGCCGCCCGCCCCGGTATGCCGCCGGACACCCCCCGCGTCCTGCCGCCCCCTCCCCGGCCGAGCGCGCGAGGCTCCCCCCGATCCAGGCCGACACCACCCTCGCCCGGGTGGCCGTCGCAGGGTCGGTACTGTGACCGGACACCCTGGTGAAAGGCGCCCTCCTCCATGGCCAACAACGCCGCCGAACCACGTGCCGCAGCCCGCAAGGCCCTGCTGCAGCTGACCGGCGTCAGCCGCTCGTACGGCGAGCGGGAGGTGCTGCACCCCGTGAGCCTGTCGCTCGCCGCCGGAGAGTGCGTGGCGCTGCTCGGGCACAACGGATCGGGCAAGTCGACCCTGCTCAGGGTCGCGGCCGGCCGCGACGTACCCAGCAAGGGCACCGTGACCTTCGACGGCATCCCGATGGACGAGAACGACCCCCGGGTCCGGGCCCGCGTGGCGGTGGTCGGCGACACCGTCGCCTGCTACCCCGACCTGACCGTCCGCGAACACCTGCTCCTGGTCGCGGTCGCGCACGGGGTCGCCGACGCGCCCGACTGGGTCTCCCAGGTCCTGGCCGACCGGATGCTCACCGAACGGGCCGACGCGCTCCCCTCGGCCCTCTCCTCCGGACAGATGCAGGCCCTGCTCCTCGCCTGCGCGCTGGTGCGCCCGCGCGATCTGCTGCTGCTGGACGAGCCCGAGCAGCGGCTCGACCCGGACGCCCGCCGACACCTCGCCGACCTCCTCAAGGCCGAACTGGCCGACGGCGTCGCCGTGTTGCTCGTCACCCACCACACCGACCTGGCCCTGGACGTGGCCGACCGGGTGCTGGTGCTGGAGGACGGCAGGATCCTCAAGCAGGGCGCTACCCGCAAGGTCCTGGCCGCGGAGTTCGCCGCCCGCACCGCCGCAGGCTCGGCAGGTGCCCGGTGACCACCGCCCACCCGGAAACCGACCCCGCCGTCGAGCCCTGGACGGACGACGACGACTGGACCGACGAGACCCTCGCCCTGCTGCGCACCCTGCGCACCCCCCACCGGCGCAACCGCGCCAAGTCGGTCGGCTTCGCCGTCTACTGCGTGGTACTCATCCTGATCATCTGGGGCGGCGTACCCAGCCTCGGACTGTTCCTCCAGGCCTCCATGGGCGCCGACTACACCGGCCACGGCAGCGACCTCCTCGCCGCCATGCCCGCCGGGATCACCGCGATCGGCCTGGCCGCCTTCCTGCTGCTGGTCCGGGACGGCCTGTGGCGCGGCCCCGTGGTGCCGCCCCGGGCGGCGGCCGACTGGCTGCTGATCCACCCCGTCCGGCCCCGTCCCGTACTCCGGCCCTGGTTCTGGCTGTCCTGCGCCGTGGCCGCGTTCCCCGCCCTGGTGGCGGCGGTCGGCGGGATGGTCGCGCTCGGGCTGACCGTGCGGGTCGGCCTGCCGGCCGCACTCGGCTGGTGCCTGCTCGGGGGACTCTGCGTGCCGCTCCTGGCCACCTGCACCGCCCTGGTGGTGGAGCGCAGCGACCGCGCCGCCCGCTGGGTACGCCGGCTCACCCCGTACCTGACACTGCTGATCATCGCCCTGGCGGCACAGAGCGCGCTGGCCGTCGCCGGTCACCCGGTGCGCTGGCTGGAACTGGTCGAACTGTGGTCGGGACCCTGGGGCTGGGCGGCGATCGCCGCCCTGGCACCGACCCCCGCCGCCGTCGCGGGCAACTGGGTGGCCGCCGCGCTCCTGCTGGTCTCGACCGCCGCCGCCCTGCTGCTCGCCGACCGGGCCGCCGCGACCGTGCCACTGGCCCGCCTGCGCGAGCGGGCCAGGACGGCCGCCGGCGTACTGGCCGCACTCCGGACCGTCGAACTGCGCAGCGCGCGGCTGGCGGTGAACAGCGCCAACGGCGCCGCCCGCCAACGCCGGCTCCGGCTGCCGCCGCCCAGCCGCGCCTGGCTGGTGGTGCCGTGGCGGGACACCCTCGCACTGCTCCGGTCCCCTGCCCGGCTGGGCCGCGCGGTGGTCCTGGTCGTACCCGCGCTGTCCTGCGCCGTCCTCGCGCACGGCGCCACGGGCGGGCTGTCCTGGCTGGCCACCGCCGTGGCGCTGGTGTTCGGCTACCTCGCCGTCGCCCAGCTGCTGGAACCGGCCCGCATCGAGACCGACGACGTCCGACGGGCCTCCTGGTCGCCGTACCCGTTCGCCGGCCTGATGCTGCGCCATGCGATCGTGCCGACACTGGCCGGGCTCCTGCTGGGGCTGGCCTGCGCCGCGGCGCTCCTGGCGGCGGGCACCGGCCCGGCGGCCTGGCTCGCACCGGCCGCCGCTCCGGCACTGGTCGCGGCGGGACTGGTGAACGCCTGCCGCGGGGTGCTGCGCAAGGACCTGATGTTCTCCCCGGCCCAGGGCGCGGGCGGCGGGACGGGCCCGCTGCTGTTCGCCGCCTGGTACGCCGCCGGGCCCGCCGTGGGCGTGGCGTTGCTGACGCCGATGTTCTCCTCGGCCCTGCGCGGCGGGACGGTCGAACAGGTCGGCAAGGCGGCCCTGATGGCGGTGGTGGTGGCCGTCCTCCTGCTGCGCTGGGCGCAGGCCAGGGCCGCGAAGATGAGCAAGGCCCGCCCGGGGGAGAGCACTCCCTAGACCCGTACGCCGCAGGTCGTTGACCTCCCGGGTCCGATCAGGGGCTCTGTCTGATCAGGCGGAGGCCGTGCTCCAGGTCGAACCCGCCCGGGACCGACGGCCGACACGGCTCCCGCTCTGCGGGGCCGAGGACCGGTCGTACCGCACCCCGATTTCCGCACCCCGATCTTCCGCACCTCGCTCTACCAGCAGGCCGGCTACGCCCCGGCCTGCTGGTAGAGCGCCACCAGGATTCCGTGCACCGGCTCGTCCTCCGAGTCCTCCTCCGTCTCGTCGACCAGCCCGGCCAGTGCCTCGGCGAGCCGTGCTGCCTTGGCCGGGCTGAGCCGGAGGTGGCGCAGTGTCAGGAGGTGGTCGGCGGGTGAGCGGTCCAACTCCTGGGCGACGGCGCCGAACAGCGCGGCCGTGCCCTCGGCCTGCGGTTCGTCGACGAGGAGCCGCCCGGCGGTCCGCCGGTAGTACTTCTCGGTGCCGCCGCGTACCCGTCGCGTTCCCGCGTCCTGGACCAGCCCTGCCTCGGACAGCACCCTCAGGTGGTGGGAGACGCTGCCCTTGTTCACTCCCAGTTGCGCGGCGAGGCGGCTGATCGTCGACGGCCGGCCGCTGAGGGCGAAGAGCAGGCGCTGGCGCAGGGGATGGGCGAGCGCGGCGTGCTGCAGGGGCGTGCTGATCCGCTGTACGTCTTCGTCCGGTTGGTGGCTCACGAGATCAAGCGTTAAGGACGGTTGACGCTTTGGCAAGTCGGCTGGTCTACTCCCTGTCATGACCTCCACCACAACGCCCACTGCGTTGGACGCCGCCACCGTTGTCGAGTCCGTCGCCGAGCTCGTCGGCGAGAACTACGTCTTCCCCGATGTCGCCCGGGAACTGGCGGCCCTGCTGCGGAGCCGCAGCGCCGAGGGATCGTACCGGATCGAATCCGCGGAGGAGTTGGCCGAAGCGGTCACCGCGGACCTGCGCTCCGTCAACGGTGACCTGCACCTGGCCCTCAAGTACCACGCCGTGCCGGTGCCGCCCGAGCAGGGCGCGGCGGCACTCGCCGCGATGCGGAGGCAGTTCGACGCCTCCCTGGGCGGTGTTCCGCGTGTGGAGCTCCTCGACGGGGGCGTCGCGGTGCTGGAGATCGCACCCCTGCTCTTCCCGCTGGACTGGGCGGCGCAGCCGCTGGCCGCGGCGCTCTCACTGGTGGCACCCGCCCGTGCCCTCATCCTCGACCTGCGCGGCAACGTCGGGGGCGATCCGAACACGGTCGCCTTCGTCTGCGGCTACCTGCTCGACGGCCGGACCAAGCTCAACACCATGGTCTCGCGGCAGGGGGAGGTGGCCGAGCAGTCCTGGACGCCCCCGTTCGTCCCGGGTGCCCGCTTCGGCGGCGACAAGCCGCTCTACGTGCTGACGAGCGGACGCACCTTCTCCGCGGGCGAGGAGCTCGCCTACGACCTGCAGCAGCTCGGGCGCGCCGAGGTGGTCGGGGAGGCCACCCGGGGCGGCGCGCACCCGCGCGAGGGCTGGACGGTGCACCCGCACCTGGAGCTCAGCGTGCCCATCGCCCGCGCGGTCAACCCGGTCTCGGGCACCAACTGGGAGGGCACCGGCGTCCGGCCCGACGTGCCGTGCGACGCCGAGGCGGCGCTCGACCGCGCGCTGACCCTGGCCGTGGCGCGCCTGATCTAGCTCCAATGCCGTGTAGATAGAGCTTGCGGATTCCTGTCACGGGTCTGGTGTGGTCAGGATGTCGATGCTGATGGTGGCTTTGTAGCTGGTCCGGTCGATGGTGCCTTTGGCGTTGTACTTGGAGATCGCGCGTTTGA
>NZ_JAQYWZ010000886.1:0-4128 GCF_036290945.1 Streptomyces sp. BE303 | reverse complement strand
GCGCGGTCGCGGGGGAACCCTTCGGACATGCACAGCAGGAGGCCGTCCGCGGAGACCACCACCGTGTGCGACACCCCGGGGGTGTTGTCCACGAAATTGGTGATCAGCCAGTTCAGGTTCTGTGCGGCCTGGCTCATCTGACTCAACTCAACGCTCCTGGTGGTTCGAGCCGCCGAAGAGATCGGTGCTGCGATTCTGCTGTCCGTTGCCGGACTGGTCTACCTGATCGGGGTCGATCCGGAAGCTTCCGGTGCCGCCTGCGCTACGGCCCTGCTCGACACCGCGGCGCAGGTTCGTGAGACGTCCACGGACCTCCTCGGGCGAACGGGAGACCTGCGGCCCATCCTGTGGGGTGGGCTTGGCGTTGCCGGCCACCAGGTTCTGCTTGGGTACCCGCCGGGGGAGTCCGGACGGGGTGGTGCCGCTGGAAGAGGGCTCGCGGAGCTGTTCGGCGCGCTGCCAGTTGCCGTCGTTGGGCGACTGCCAGGCGGCGCTTCCCGCGCCGGTCGGGCCGGTGGGCCCGTACCCGCCGAGCGCGGACACCTCGTGGCCGCGCGGCTCGGCCGGCGCGGAGGTGTCCTTGGCACCGGCGAACCAGTTCGGGCTCTCGCCGCCCTGACCGGCGTCGGCCGGCCCGGACGGGAACCCGCCGCCGGCCAGCTGCTGGCCGGGGCGGCGCTGGGGCAGCCCGGACGCCAGCGTGGCGGGGGCGGGGGCGGGGTCGGCGGCGGGCAGCGCGGGCTGCTCCGGGGCGTACGGGTGGCCGGCCGGGGCCTCCTCGGCCCCCTGGCCGTCCTGCTGGTAGCCGTACCCGTCGTACCCGTCGTAGCCCTGGCCCTGGACCTGGAGGTCCTGGCCCTGGTACTCCTGCCGGCCGTACTGTTCGTCGCCGTAGCCGGACTGGTCGTAGCCCTGCTGCGGGTACTGGTCGTAGCCGTCCTGCTGGTAGCCGTTGCCGTCGTACCCGTCCTGGCCGTAGTTGTACTGGTCGTCGGCGTAGGTCTGGTCGTAGCCCTGCTGCGGGTACTGCCCGTCCTGGCCGTAGACCTCGTCGTTGCGGCGACCGTACGGGGGGTACTCGTCGTCGACCTCGGCGTCGAGCACCGGCGGCTCCTGGCCGGACTGCGGTCCGACCTCCAGCGCGGCCCGGCGGACCTGGTCCAGGCGCTGCGAGCGCTGGACCGCCTCCAGGGCGGGGCTGAAGCCGGAGGAGCCGGCGCTGCCGGTGCCGGTGAGGTGGTCGTCGAAGCCCAGCTCGGCGGCGCTGCGGGCCTCGTCCCGGCCGGGGGCGGCCCAGTCGGCGGTCGGCTCCTGGTCGGCGAAGATCCGGGAGACGGTGAACTGCTCCTCCGGCTCCGGCGCCGCGGCCATGTGGGTCAGGAACGGCGGCATCATGACCAGCGAGGTGGTGCCGGCCGACTCGCCGGACGGGCGGAGCTGGACGCGGATGTCGTGCCGCTGGGAGAGCCGGCCGACCACGAAGAGGCCCATGCGGCGGGAGATGGTGGCGTCGACCGTGGGCGGCTCGGCCAGCTTCTCGTTGATCTCGGCGAAGTCCTCGGCGGTGAGGCCGATGCCCTTGTCGTGGATCTCGACCAGCACCCGGCCGTCCGGCAGGCGGGTGGCGTTGACCAGCACCCGGGTCTGCGGGCTGGAGAACGAGGTGGCGTTCTCCAGCAGCTCGGCGAGCAGGTGGACGAGGTCGGTCACGGCGGCGCCGACGACCTCGGCCTCGGGGATGCCGGAGAGCTCGACGCGCTCGTACTGCTCCACCTCGGAGGCGGCGGCGCGGAGCACGTCGACCAGCGGGACCGGGGTGTTCCAGCGGCGGCCGGCCTCCTCGCCCGCGAGGACGAGCAGGTTCTCACCGTTGCGGCGCATACGGGTCGCGAGGTGGTCCAGCTTGAAGAGGTTCTCCAGCTGGTCCGGGTCGGCCTCGTTGTTCTCCAGGTCGGTGATCAGCGCCAGCTGGCGCTGGATGAGGCCCTGGCTGCGGCGCGACAGGTTGGTGAAGATCGCGTTGACGTTCCCTCGCAGCAGCGCCTGCTCGGCGGCGAGTGCGACCGCCTGCCGGTGGACCTGGTCGAAGGCCCGGGCGACCTCGCCGATCTCGTCCTTGCCGTGCAGCGGGATCGGGTTGATGTTGGTGTCGACCCGGTCGGGGTCGGTCTTGGAGAGCTTCTCGACCAGGTCGGGCAGACGGTGGTCGGCGATCTCCAGGGCGGCGTTGCGCAGGGTCCGCATGCCGAGAATCATCGAGCGGGCCACGTAGCCGGTGAGCACACCGGCGAGGATCAGCGACGCGAGCACGATCAGCGCGTTGAGGACGGCGTCGAAGCGCGCGTTGTCACGCAGCGCCGCGGCGTCCTGGAGCACGTCGTCCAGCAGCACGACCTCGGTGGCGCGGAGGCTGGTGATGTGGGTGTTGGCGGCCTGGTTCCAGTTCTCCGGCGTCAGACCGGAGTCCTTGGCCTCCTTGTACGCCCGGTCCGCGGCGTCCTTGCCCTGGGCCTGGCCGATCGCGGCGGCCTGGCTGTAGGCGGCGCCGAGGTTGAGCAGGCCCTGCATGGTGGGGGCGGTGCCGTTGGGCATCCGGTAGGCGGCGCGCTGGTCGGCGTTGGCCTGGGCGACCTGGGCGTCCGAGTAGCGGCGGGCGTCCTCGGGGGCGCTGCCGGTGTTGAACTCGGACAGCGCGGTGTGCTCCAGGCGCTGGGCGACCAGCAGCTGCTGGATCAGGTCCGCGTTCTCGTACCGGGTGGTGGCACCCGCGGAGATGCCGACCAGCAGGTGCAGCATCAGCGCGCGCTGGGTCGAGGCGGAGGCCTTCGCCAGCGACATGGCGTAGATCGAGCGGCCCTTGCTGGTGAGGTTGGAGGAGCCGAGGCCGACCGAGTTGTCGTAGGCCAGCAGCGGGGCCAGCATCACCGAGTACGCGGAGGTGGTCGCGGAGGCGAACAGGTCCGGGCTGTAGGCGTTGGCGCGCAGGTGCGGCAGGGCGACGACGACGCCCTGGAAGGCGTCGTGGCGGCGCGGGAGCTCGCCGGACTTGTCGCTGGCCTCGTAGGCCGCGTAGTAGGCCTTGAGGGCGGCGTCGGTGGTCGAGCGCGCCTTGGTGACCTCGTTGTTCGGGTCCTGCTTGGTGAGCAGCGGTATGAGGGTCTTGTCGCGCTCGCTCTCCAGCGCCTCGGCCAGCTCGGTGGCGGCCTTGGCGAGGGTGGCGGTCCGCTGGGCGCGGTCGGCCTTGATGAAGCCGTCGAACGAGGTGTTGACGCGCAGACCGCCGAAGATCAGGCCGATGGTGACCGGGATCAGCAGAATCGCGATCAGACGGGCCGGCACGCGCCAGTTGCGCGGGCGCAGGAAGTCGTACCGGCTGCCGCCCTTGCCGCCGGTGTCGTCCGCGCCGGAGCCGCCCGTGCGGTCCTTGGCGGGACCCAGCTGCTGTGGTGTGGGGGCGGCCGGTGGCCGTTCCTCGGTCGGCGTGAACGCCGAGAACCCCGCCGGGTCCGGTGCGGTGCCGTTCGGCTCGCTCTGGCGGGGCTCGGAGCGCCGCTGCGGGGCGACCTGCTGCTTACGCCTCACTCGACAACTACCTCTCGGCCGACAGCCGGCCATGGATCAATCCAGCGCTACCCCTGGAGGCCCGTCCGTTCCGGGGAGCGGTGGCCGATATGGATGCAGGGGTAGCTGGAATTTCAGCACGTGCAGGGATGGGGGACAAACAGCTGCCGGTCAGCGCCATGCAGGGCGCAATTGGGACATTCACCGACATGACGGTGTAAAACTGTGGTCTTCTGGCGCTGAGTGATGCTGATTCGCTACAAACAGTCATTGTTGATCACGAAATGCCTACCGAACTGTTATCCGCCGCTTATGCGGGGGTCTTGCGCGCGGCGTCCGGACGACATCTCCCCGCAAGCGGACAGGCCCCGGCGCTCCGCCGTGACAGCGGGGCGCCGGGGCTGCCGACCTGCGGGTTCCGCTCAGCGGAGGCGGGCGAGGAGGGCGTGTTCGACGAGGGTGATGAGGGCGCTCTTGGCGCTGTCCCGGCGTCGGGCGTCGAGGGTGACGACGGGGGTGTCGGGGCCGAGTTGGAGTGCTTCGCGGACCTCGTCGGAGGTGTGGGGC
>NZ_JAQYWZ010000885.1:0-329 GCF_036290945.1 Streptomyces sp. BE303 | reverse complement strand
GTGCGGCACCCCGGCCGGCACGTACACCACGGTGCCCCGCCCCACCGCGGTGGTCTCGGCCCCGACGGTCAGCTCGGCCCGGCCGCTGCTCACCTGGGAGCTCTCGGCCGGGGTGTGCGCGGTCTGCGGGTCGGGGTCGGCGCCGGGCACGTCCCCTGCCTCCCGCGGGGCGGGGTGGAGTTGCAGCACATTTCGCTCACGGTGGTCGCCGTGGCTCTGCTCTTCGGGGTGGTGTACTGTCTGATCAAGCCGGTGGTGAAGTTCTTTTCCTTCGCCCTGTTCATCCTCACCCTGGGTCTGTTCACCTTCATCGTGAACGCGTTGATGCT
>NZ_JAQYWZ010000884.1:0-101269 GCF_036290945.1 Streptomyces sp. BE303 | reverse complement strand
GCTGTTGAGTTCTCAAGGAACGGACACTTCCTTCAGGCGGCTTTCACACCGGCCCTCCGGGCGCTTCGTTCTTTCGTGTTTCCAGCTTACCAGACGTTTTCCGCTCCGTTTTCCGGAGTTTCACTCACCTGACTCGCTTTCGTACTTTGAGCTTATCAGACGCTTTCCGCTCCGCTTCCGGCGCTTCCTTCGTCCAACTCGCTGGCGTCTTCTGCGGCTTGACGCCCCGTCCGACGTTTCAAACTCTAGCCGACCCCCGCTCCGAAAAGCGAATCCGGCCGCAATCCCCTGAAATGAGCACACCGAATAAGACCTGCGCAGTGAAAGCCGAAAGGCATGACGCGACACGATCCGCACGGGAAGTGGTGTTTCAGAGGATTGGCCGCCCCGGGACCGTCCGCGCTGATGCGTGTCCGGTGCTCCCTGCCGAGCGACTAGAGAACACTACGCCCGATGGGGTGGAGGTGCAAACCCTCCCGGGCGGCGCCGGCCGCGGAAAGCCCGCAGGCCGGTCCGCCGGGGAGCGGACCGGCCTGCGGGGCCCGGCGACGGACGGGGGAACCCGCCGTCGGGAGGCTCAGCTGTTGGTCGGGAAGCCGAGGTTGATGCCGCCGTGCGAGGGGTCGAGCCAGCGCTGGGTGACGGCCTTGCCGCGGGTGAAGAAGTGAACGCCGTCCGCGCCGTAGGCGTGGGCGTCACCGAACAGCGAGGCCTTCCAGCCGCCGAAGGAGTAGTAGGCGACCGGGACCGGGATCGGCACATTGATACCGACCATGCCGACCTCCACCTCGTACTGGAAGCGCCGGGCGGCGCCACCGTCGTTGGTGAAGATGGCGGTGCCGTTGCCGTAGGGGTTGTCGTTGATGAGCGCCAGACCCTCCTCGTAGGAGGCGACCCGCACCACCGAGAGCACCGGGCCGAAGATCTCGTCGCTGTAGACGGACATGCCGGGCTTCACGTGGTCGAACAGCGTCGGGCCCAGCCAGAAGCCGTCCGCCGTGGGCGTGCCGTGAAGGTCCTCGACCGTGACCGGGTGCTTGCGGCCGTCGACCGCGAGCTCGGCGCCGTCCGCGAGACCGGACTCGACGTAGGACGTGACCTTGTCCCGGTGCTGGCCGGTGACCAGCGGGCCCATCTCGGACTCGCCGTTGCAGCCCGGGCCGACCGTGAGGGTGGCGATCCGCTGCTTGATCTTCTCGACCAGCTCGTCGCCGACCGGGTCGACCGCGACCAGGACGGAGACCGCCATGCAGCGCTCGCCGGCCGCACCGAAGCCGGCGTTGACGGCGGCGTCGGCGCTCAGGTCGAGGTCGGCGTCGGGCAGGACCAGCATGTGGTTCTTGGCGCCGCCGAGCGCCTGGACGCGCTTGCCGTAGCGGGTGCCGGTCTCGTACACGTACCGGGCGATGGGGGTGGAGCCCACGAAGCTGACCGACTTGATGTCCGGGTGCTCCAGCAGGCGGTCGACGGCCACCTTGTCACCGTGCACGACGTTGAAGACGCCGTCCGGCAGGCCGGCCTCCTTCCACAGCCCGGCCAGGAAGTTGGCGGCGGACGGGTCCCTCTCGGAGGGCTTGAGGACGACGGTGTTACCCGCGGCCACCGCGATCGGGAAGAACCACATCGGCACCATGGCCGGGAAGTTGAACGGCGAGATGATCGCGACGGGGCCGAGGGGCTGGCGGATCGAGTAGACGTCGATACCGGTGGAGGCCTGCTCGGTGAAGCCGCCCTTGAGCAGCTGCGGGATGCCGCAGGCGTACTCGACGACGTCCAGACCGCGGGCGATCTCGCCGAGCGCGTCGGAGTGCACCTTGCCGTGCTCGGCGACGATGATCGACGCCAGCTCGTCCCGGCGGGCGTTGAGCAGCTCGCGGAAGGCGAAGAGCACGGAGGTGCGCTTGGCGATCGACGCGGTGCGCCACTCGGTGAACGCCGAGGCGGCGGCGGCCACCGCCTGGTCGACCTCGGCGGTCTCCGCGAAGTCGACGTGGCCCGTGACCTGGCCGGTGGCCGGGTCGAAGATGTCACCGCGACGGGGCGCGGCACCGGCGGTGGCGACCGGCCGGCCGCCGATCCAGTGGGTGATGTGCTTGCTCAAGGTCCGTCTGCCTCCGAAGTCCCGGGCGGCATCAAGCCACCGGTCCCTTGTGTGACGCCGCCCGCGCGGTGGCCGGGCGACGGGGTCACGGGGCTACCGCGCTCGGCACCCAGTCTGGTCGCCCTCGCCGACGGGCTCAACGAACAGGCTGACGGGTATCGACGGTTCAGCCTTACAGGTCGTCGGGCGGGCGCCCGGAGAGCAGGCCGGAGTGGCTCCCGAGGGCCGGGAGGAGGGGGCGCGGGGCGGACGACGGAGGGCGCAGGGCGGGAGAGGTCACGCCTCCTCCTCGTCCTCCAGGTACGGGTCGTGCAGGCCGTCGGCCGCCTCCTGGGTCTCCAGCAGGTCGAGCCTCAGGTCCTGTGCCCACGCGAGCGCCCACCGCTTCAGCGCGTCGACCTCCTCCGCGGGACAGCCCCGGGCCCGGAACCGGCCGTCGGCGGCCTCGGCCAGGGTCTCCAGCCGGTCGGCGAGCACCGCGGGCTGGAAGTCGGCATCGAGCGCGGTGGCCAGCGCGAGGAGCTCGCCCTCCCGGTACCAGGCGGTCAGCGCGTGCACGTCGATGAGGTCACGGGGCAGGGCCCGGTCGGCGAGCAGCGCCGTGGTGAGCGCCGCAGCGTCCTCCAGCGCGACGGCCGTCACCGCCAGCGGGGCCTCGGGCCCGCCCAGGCCGACCCGGACCGGCCGGTGGCCGAGCGGTTCCTTCCGCAGTTCGACGGCGTGCGACCTCCCACCGAGGGTGAGCCGGACGGAGAGCTGTTCCATGCGCGGCGTGCCCGGCCGCTCGGCGACCCCGCCGCCGGCCGCCCGGTAGGTGGCGGCCAGCTCGGCGGCGGCCTGCGGCAGGTCGGTGGTGCCGTCGGCCACCAGGGTGAGCCCGTCCTGGGGGCAGGCCGGAACGCCGTGGGCACGCAGGGCGTGCCCACCGGCGAGGGCGAGTCCGGTCCGGTCGCAGACGGGCCTGGCCAGTTCGGCGAGACGCAGCTGGGCCGGGTCCGGGCGGAGGGACGGGTCGACGGCGTCCGGGGCAGTGGTCACCCCTCCAGTCTGGCGCGCCGCGCCATCCCGTGCGCCGCTCCCCCGCACCGTTCCGGGCGGGTGGCTGCCGGGCCGCCGAGCCCGACCGGCAGGGGGACGGCCAGGGACGGCCGGGGACGGCCCGGAGACGGCCCGGGGACGGCCCGGCGGTTCACCCGTCGCTCAGCCCCGCGGCGGCCTCGTGGAGGACGAGCTCCAGGACGACCGGGTCGTTGAGCCGTCCGGTGCCGTCGGGCGGGACCAGCCAGCGGACGCCCCGGCTGCGCCGGCCGGGGTGCGGCACGACGATCCAGGTCCCCTCGCCCGCGCAGCGCACGCCGGTGCCGACCCACCGGGCGGCTGTGCCGACGGGGACCAGGAACCCGATGTGCTCGTCCCCGAAGTCGGCCAGGACCGGTCCGCAGGACCGGGCGCCGAGCAGGTCCACGGCGGGCCGGCCGAGCCGGCCGGGCACCGAGAGAAGGTCCCAGCGACGCCCGGCGGGGAGCAGCATCAGGCCGAAGCCGGTGCGTTCCCACTGTTCCCGGAAGGCCTCCGGGTCCGGTGCCGCCTGGGCCAGCCAGTGCAGTCCGGTGTGTTCCATGTGTGGTCCCCGCTTCTTCGCGTCGGTGCTGTCCGAGACACGGCGGGGGACAGTGAGACCCGCCGTCACCAACGAGAGGCGGACGGCGGGTCTCTCTTACACAGGTCCAAGGGTCGCCCGGGTCACACCTGGGCGACCCGACGGCCGCAGCCGTCGGCTACCGGCTACCGGTCAGCTGTCGAAGCCGAGCCCCATCCGGTCGAGGGCGCGCAGCCAGAGGTTGCGCCGGCCGCCGAGGCGGTCGGCGCGCTCCAGCGACCGCGTGGTGATCTCGATGCCCGCCCAGCGGACCGGCTCGGGCGGGAAGGGCAGCGGCTTGCGGCGGACCATCTCCAGGTCGGTGCGTTCGGTGCGCTCCCCCGACAGCAGGTCGAGCATCACCTCGGCGCCGAAGCGGGTGGCGCCGACGCCGAGGCCGGTGTACCCGGCGGCGTACGCGACCCGGCCGCGGTGGGCGGTGTCGTAGAACGCCGAGAACCGGCTGCAGGTGTCGATGGCACCGCCCCAGGCGTTGGTGAAGCGGACGCCGTCCAGCTGGGGGAAGCAGCGGGCGAAGTTCTGCGCCAGGGTGTCGAAGGTCTGCGGCCGCTGGTCGTACTCCCGGCGCAGGTGTCCGCCGAAGTGGTAGACGGCGTCGTAGCCGCCCCAGAGGATCCGGTTGTCGGCGCTGAGCCGGAAGTAGTGGAACTTGTTCGCGCTGTCGCTGAGGCCCTGCCGGCCGCGCCAGCCGATGGCGGCGAGCTGCTCGTCGGTGAGCGGCTCGGTCATCAGGGCGTAGTCGTACACGGGGACGATGTACGGACGGACGCGCCGGAGCAGGGACGGGAAGGCGTTGGTGCCGAGGGCGACCTTGCCCGCGAACACCCGGCCGTGCGGGGTCCGGACGCTCATACCGGCGCCGTCGTCGTTCAGGTCGAGCGCGGGGGTGTGCTCGAAGATCCGCACCCCCTGGGCGAGGCACGCGGCCCGGAGGCCCCAGGCCAGCTTGGCGGGATGGACCATGGCCACGCCGTCCCGGTCCCAGACGCCGCCGAGGAAGGTCGGCGAGTCGACCTCGGCCCGCAGCGCGTCGGCGTCGAGCACGGTGAGGTCGAGGCCGTACTCGGCGACGGCCTCGGCGAGCTCGTGGAGTTCGTCGAGCTGGTGGGGCTGGGTGGCGATGTCGATCTCGCCGGTCCGCTCCCACTCGGCGTCGATGCCGTACCGCTCCAGGGTCGCCTCGATGCCGTCCAGGTTGGCGGCGCCGAGGCGTTCCAGCCGGCCGAGTTCGGCGGGCCAGCGCTGCAGGCCGTTGCCGAAGCCGTGGGTGAGGCTGGCGGCGCAGAACCCGCCGTTGCGCCCGGACGCGGCCCACCCGATCTCCTGCCCCTCGACCAGGACGACGTCCAGCGAGGGGTCGCGTTCCTTGGCGATCAGGGCCGTCCACAGGCCGGAGTAGCCTCCGCCGACGACCAGGAGGTCGCAGGTGGTGGGACCGGCCAGGGCCGGCAGGGCCGGGGGGCGGCCGGGGTCCTCCAGCCAGAAGGGGGTGGGCCTGGCGTCAGCGAGCGCGCGGGCGGAGTCCATGCATTATCAGCCACTTTCTGCACGTAGAACGGTACGGAGGGTTGGTCAGGCGGCGGCCTTGCGACGGTTGCCGAGCCACTGGCCGGCCACCGTGAGCACGACCGCGGCGGCGAACATCGCGGTGCCGATGACGTTCACCTGGACCGGGATGCCGCGCTGCGAGGCGCCCCAGACGAACATCGGGAAGGTGACCGTGGTCGGTCCCGAGTTGAACTGGGTGATGATGAAGTCGTCGAAGGAGAGCGCGAAGCTGAGCAGCGCGCCCGCCGCGATGCCGGGGGCGGCGAGCGGCAGGGTGACCCTCAGGAAGGTCTGGACGGGGGTCGCGTAGAGGTCCTGGGCGGCCTGTTCGAGCCGCGGGTCCATGCTCATCACACGGGCCTTGACCGCCGTCACCACGAAGCTGAGGCAGAACATGATGTGCGCGATGAGGATGGTGGTGAAGCCGAACGGGATGCGCATGTTGAGGAAGAGCGTGCCGAGCGAGGCGGCCATCACCACCTCCGGCATGGCCATCGGCAGGAAGATCATGGCGCTGGTGGCGCCCTTGCCGCGGAACCGGTAGCGGGCCAGTGCGAAGGCGACCATGGTGCCGAGCACGGTGGCGCCGACGGTGGCGGCCACCGCGACCTGGAGGCTGAGCGACAGCGAACCGCACATCTCGGCCACGCCGCAGGGGTCGGTCCAGGCGTCGGTGGAGAACTCGTTCCACTCGTAGTTGAACTTGCCGACCGGCTTGTTGAACGAGAACGCGAGCACGACCAGGTTGGGGAGCACCAGGTAGGCGAGGGCCAGCAGGCCGGCGAGCACCACCAGGTTGCGGCGGATCCATGTGATCACTCTGGACATCAGACCAGTTCCTCCGTCCCGGCCTTGCGCATGTAGACCGTCACCACGCCCAGGATCAGGGCCATCAGGATGAAGCTCAACGCGGCTGCCGTGGGGTAGTCGAGCACGTTCAGGAACTGCTTCTGGATGCCGTTGCCGACCATCTGCTCGCTCGGCGAGCCCAGCAGCTGCGCGTTGATGTAGTCGCCGGACGCCGGGATGAAGGTGAGCAGGGTGCCCGCGACGACGCCGGGCAGCGAGATCGGGAAGGTCACCTTGCGGAAGGTCGTGAACGGGCGGGCGTAGAGGTCGCCGGCGGCCTCGTGCAGGCGCGGGTCGATCCGCTCCAGCGAGGTGTACAGCGGCAGGATCATGAACGGCAGGAAGTTGTAGGTGAGGCCGCAGACCACGGCGAGCGGGGTGGCGAGCACCCGGTCGCCGGAGGTGAGGCCGAGCGCGCCGGTGACGTCGAGGACGTGCAGCGCGTCGAGCGCGCCGACCACCGGGCCGCTGTCCGAGAGGATGGTCTTCCAGGCCAGCGTGCGGATCAGGAAGCTGGTGAAGAACGGCGCGATCACCAGGATCAGGATGACGTTGCGCCAGCGCCGGCCCGCCTTGAACGCGATGGTGTAGGCGAGCGGGTAGCCGATGGCCAGGCAGAGCACGGTCGCGGTGGCGGCGTAGCCGAACGACCGGACGAAGTGCCACCGGTACTCGACCAGGGCGTCCCAGTACGTCGCGACGTGCCAGGTGACCCGGAAGCCGTCCTCCAGCGAGCCGGTCTGGAGCGAGGTGGACGCCTGGTACACCATCGGCACCGCGAAGAAGACGACCAGCCAGGCGGTGCCGGGCAGCAGCAGCCAGTACGGGGTGAGCCGTCGCCGGGGGCGCGGTCCGGGACCAGGGGGGCGGGCGCCGTCGGGGGGTATGGCCTCCGCGGGGGCCGCCGGGATGGTGGTGGTCATGCCGCCGCCTCCCCGGTGCCCGCGTCGATCGCCTGGGCGGCGTCCAGGGCGAAGGAGTGCGCCGGGTTCCAGTGCAGGACGACCGGGGCCCCGGGGACGATCCGGGCGTCGCGCTCCATGTTCTGCTCGAAGACGGTGACCTCCTGGCCGCCGTCCGTGCGCACCAGGTACTGGGTGGAGACGCCGATGAAGCTGGAGTCGACGACGGTGCCGACCAGGCGGTTGCGCCCGTCGGCGACCTCGGCGGAACCGTGCTCGATGGTGATCTTCTCCGGCCGTACCCCGAGGTGGACCCGCTTGGCCTCGGCGGCACAACGGGCCCGGGGCACGGTGAGCCGGGTACCGGCGGCGGTGAGCAGCAGGTCCTCGCCGGCGCTGCCGGTGACGTCGGCGGGCAGCAGGTTGGACTGGCCGAGGAAGTTGGCCACGAAGGTGGTGGCGGGGTTCTCGTAGAGCTCGGCGGGTGCGCCGAGCTGTTCGACCCGGCCGCCGTTCATCACCGCGATGGTGTCGGCCATGGTCATGGCCTCCTCCTGGTCGTGGGTGACGTGGACGAAGGTGATGCCGACCTCGGTCTGGATCCGCTTGAGCTCCAGCTGCATCTGGCGGCGGAGCTTGAGGTCGAGGGCGCCGAGCGGCTCGTCGAGGAGCAGCACCTGCGGGTGGTTGATCAGGGCGCGGGCCACGGCGACGCGCTGCTGCTGGCCGCCGGAGAGCTGGTGCGGCTTGCGCCGGGCGTACGCGCCGAGCTCGACCAGTTCGAGCATGTCCTCGACCTGCTTCCTGACGTCCTTCTTGCCGCGCCGGCGCAGGCCGAAGGCGACGTTCTCGAAGATGTCGAGGTGCGGGAAGAGCGCGTAGCTCTGGAAGACCGTGTTGACCGGGCGCTTGTACGGGGGCAGCGCGGTGACGTCCTGGCCGCCGATCAGGACGGTGCCGGAGGTGGGCTCCTCCAGACCGGCGATCATGCGCAGGGTGGTGGTCTTGCCGCAGCCGGAGGCGCCGAGCAGGGCGAAGAAGGAGCCCTGCGGGACGGTCAGGTCGAGCGGCTGGACGGCGGTGAAGGCGCCGTAGGTCTTGCCGATGCCGGTGAGGCGGACGTCGCCGCCGGCCGGGGTGCGCAGCTGGTCTGTCATGGGGGTCTCTCTGGTCGCGGCCGTCGGGGGTCAGGCGCCGATGAGCTTGGAGAACTTCTCCTCGAAGGAGCTCTCCTCGGCCTCGGTGAGGGTCCGGAAGACGTGCGCCCTGGCCGCCATCTCGGGGGTGGGGACGACCAGGGGGTTGGCCGCGGTGTCGGGGGAGAGTGCGGCGAGCTCGTCCTTCATGCCGGTGACGGCGGAGACGAAGCCGATGCCGGCGACCAGCTGCGCCGCGATCTTCGGCTGGTAGTAGAAGTCGATCAGCTTCTCGGCGTTGGTCTTGTGCTGGGCCTTGGCCGGGACCAGCAGGTTGTCGGTCGAGGAGACGAAGCCCTTCTCCGGTATGACGAACTCGATGTCCGGGTTGTCGGCGCGCAGCTGGATCAGGTCGCCGCCCCAGGCGACGCAGGCGGCGATGTCGCCGGAGGACAGCTCCTGGCCGTAGTCGTTGCCGGTGAAGCGGCGGATCTGCTTGCTGTCGACGGCCTTCTGCAGCCGGGCGATCGCGGCGTCGTAGTCGTCGGCGGTGAACTTCGCCGGGTCCTTGCCCAGGTCGAGCAGGGTCATGCCCACGCTGTCGCGCATCTCGGAGAGGAAGGTGACCCGGCCCTTGAGGTCGGGGTCGTCGAGCAGTTGGGAGATGCTGCCGACCTCCTTGCCCCTGGTGGCCTTCCGGTTGTAGGCGATGACCGTCTGGATGCCGGCCCAGGGGTACGAGTAGAGCCGGCCCGGGTCCCAGTCGGGGGCGCGGAAGCGGGACTCGACGGTGGTGATGGCGGTGGTGACGTTGGCCGGGTTGAGCTTCTGCGCCCAGCCGAGGCGGATCAGCCGGGCGGCCATCCAGTCGGTGAGCACCACCAGGTCGCGGCCGGTGTCCTGGCCGGCCGCGAGCTGCGGTTTGACCTTGCCGAAGAACTCGACGTTGTCGTTGACGTCCTCGGTGTACCTGACCTTGATGCCGGTGGCGGCGGTGAAGGCCTCCAGGGTGCCGTGCTTCTCCTTGTCGTTCTCGTCGGCGTCGACGTAGAGCGGCCAGTTGGAGAAGTTGACCTCCTTCTCGCCTTCCGAGAGGTCCTCGGCGGCGTTGGCGGTGGAGTCACCGGTGCCGGCGGTCCTGGCCGGCGGGATACCGCAGGCGGCCAGGGTCCCGGCGCCGGCGGCCAGGGCGGCGGCCCGCAGTACGGTGCGGCGGCCGACCGCGGCCCGGCCGCTGGTGAGGCTGCGTTCCCAGGCCTTGCGGACCGGATCGGGCAGACCGTCGGTGAGCTCGTTGAACGCCATGGAACGGGCCTCCTGGGGCAGGGGGGTGGGGGTCCCCCGGGGGTTATCTGTCTCCGAAGACGGTGCGGTGCCAGTCCTTGCGCGCCACAGCGGTGGTGTCGAACATGACGTGCTTGACCTGGGTGTACTCGTCCATCGAGTACTGGGACATGTCCTTGCCGTAGCCCGAGGACTTGTAGCCCCCGTGCGGCATCTCGCTGATGATCGGGATGTGGTCGTTCACCCAGACGCAGCCGGCCGCGAGCTCGCGGGTGGCGCGCAGCGAGCGGTGGACGTTGCCGGTCCAGGCGGAGGCGGCCAGGCCGAAGGGGGTGTCGTTGGCCAGCCGCAGGCCCTCGTCGTCGGTGTCGAAGGGCAGCACCACCAGCACCGGGCCGAAGATCTCGCCCTGGACGACCTCGCTGTCCTGCGCGGCACCGGTGATCAGGGTCGGCAGGTAGTAGGCGCCGGGGGTGAGGTCGGTGCCGTCGTGGCCCTCGGTGCCGGTCGCGCCGCCGGTGACCACGGTGGCGCCGGCCGCACGGGCGCGCTCGACGAAGCCGGCCACCCGGTCCCGGTGGGTGTGGGAGACCAGCGGGCCGAGGTCGGTCCGCGGGTTCAG
Source organism: Streptomyces sp. BE303 (assembly GCF_036290945.1). Classification (NCBI taxonomy): domain Bacteria; kingdom Bacillati; phylum Actinomycetota; class Actinomycetes; order Kitasatosporales; family Streptomycetaceae; genus Streptomyces; species Streptomyces sp. BE303. Next base: position 91,167 of record NZ_JAQYWZ010000884.1, on the reverse strand, counting down.
CGGGTCGCCCACCCGGACGGCCCGGTACAGCTCCGCGACGCCGGTCACGAAGGCGTCGTAGAGCGGCCGCTGGACGTAGGCGCGGGTGGCGGCGGTGCAGTCCTGGCCGCTGTTGATCAGCGAGGCGGCGACCGCGCCGTGCACGGCGGCGTCCAGGTCGGCGTCGTCGAAGACCACGAAGGGGGCCTTGCCGCCGAGCTCCAGGTGGGTCCGCTTGACGGTCGCGGCGGCCAGCTCGGCGACCCGGCGGCCCACCGGGGTGGAGCCCGTGAAGGAGACCATCGCGACGTCCGGGTGGGCGACCAGGTGCTCCCCGGCGGTCCGCCCGGCGCCGGTGACCACGTTGACCACGCCGTCCGGGATGCCGGCCAGGGTGCAGGCCCGGGCGAACATCAGCGAGGTCAGCGGGGTCAGCTCGGCCGGCTTCAGGACGACGGTGTTGCCCGCCGCGATCGCCGGGAGGACCTTCCAGGCGGCCATCTGCAGCGGGTAGTTCCACGGCGAGATCGAGCCGATCACGCCGATCGGCTCGCGCCGCACGTACGAGGTGTGGTCACCGGAGTACTCGCCGGCCGCCCGGCCCTCCAGGTTGCGGGCGGCGCCGGCGAAGAAGGCGGTGTTGTCGATCGTCCCGGGGACGTCGAACTCGGTGGAGAGCTTGATCGGCTTGCCGGTCTGCGCGGTCTCCACCCGGGCCAGGTCGTCGGCGGCGCCGGTGAGGACGGCGGCCAGCCGGGTGAGTGCCTCGGAGCGTGCGCCGGGGGTGGCACCCGCCCACTCCGGCAGCGCGGCCCGGGCGGCGGCGACGGCCTCGTCGACCTGCCCGGTGGAGGCGAGGGTGACCTGCTCGACCACGCTGCCGTCGGCGGGGTTGACGACCTGGAAGGGCTCGCCCCTCCCCCGGTCCGACCGGCCCGCGATGTACTGCGCGCCCGCGCCGAAATCGGTCAGGTCCATCTGGTTCCTCCAAGTTCCCGGTGGTTCGACCGCCCGTACGGCGTCCTTGATCATCCCTGCGGGGCCGCACGCGCCGGTGGACGAGGGGCCCGTTCGGCGTGGTCGGACTGGTCGAGTCGCCGCGCCCGCGGTCCAGGGGAATCCGTTCCGACAGGTCGCCGGGATCCGCGATCCTGGCAAGACCGATGGGGGTCCGGCAAGGGATTCCGCTGTTGCTTTCTGGTTACGCCACGGATTCCGGGGGTGCTGCCCGTGTTTCGCCACAGCCGACCCGCTGACCATGCCCAATGCCGCAGGGGCGTGACAAGGGTCACTCCGCCAACCTCGAAGCTCAGGGCCTTACAGGGTGCAAAGGTTCGGTCGGGGTGACAGGTCGTCGCCGGGATGGATGATTTACCTGACACTCTGAACCCTGGAGGCAGCGATGCTCCCCACCGTCGCCCATGTCCTGGACCTGGAGGTGATGCGGCGCGGCCTGCCCCAGGTGGTCGCCGGCGCCGCCCATCTGGAACGCCCGGTCCGCTGGGTGCACGTCAGCGAGCTGCCCGACGTCGCCGGCGTGCTCCAGGGCGGCGAGCTGGTCCTCAGCACCGGCATCGCCCTCCCCGAGGACCGCGAGGGACTCGCCCGCTACGTCCGCGACCTCGCCGACGTCGGCGTCGCCGGGCTGGTCATCGAGTTCGGCCGGCGCTACTTCGACACCCTGCCGCGGGCCCTGGTGCACGCCGCCGAACAGCGGGGCCTGCCCCTGATCGCGCTCCGCCGCGAGCTGCGCTTCGTCGCCGTCACCGAAGCGGTGCACGCCCTGGTGGTCAACGCCCAGCTGGAGCAGCTGCGCACCTCGGAGGCGATCCACCAGGTCTTCAACGAGCTCGTCGTGGAGGGCGCCGAACCGGTCGAGGTGGTCCGCCAGGTCGCCCGGATAGCGGGTGCCCCGGTCGTCCTGGAGAACCTCGCCCACCAGGTGCTGACCCACGACCCCGCCGGCCGGCCCGAGGCCGACCTGCTGGAGGACTGGGAACGCCGCTCGCGCGGGGTCCGCCCGCCCGGCCGCACCGGCCACGACCCGCGCAGCGGCTGGCTGGTCACCACGGTCGGCGCCCGCGGCCAGGACTGGGGGCGGCTGGTCCTGGTCCAGGACCCCGGCCCGCTGTCCGACGACGGCCCGCACCCGAACACCATGCTGCTGGAGCGCGGCGCCTCGGCCCTGGCCCTCAACCGGCTGGTGGTCCGCGACCGGGAGAGCCTGGAGCGGCAGACCCACCGCACCCTGCTCTCCGGCATCCTCACCCACGCCCTCACCGTCTCCGAGGTGGCACTGCGCGCCCAGGCGCTCGGCGTCCCGCTGGAGAGCCGCCGACTGGTCGGCGTGGTGCTGCGGCAGCGCCGCGGCCCGATCCCCGCCGCGCTGGAGGCACAGGCCCGGCTGCGCGACTTCACCGAGCTGGCGGCGAGCGCGGTCCGCGCCTGCCGGCTCTCCGCCCTGGTCGGCGCGCTGGACGACGAGGGCGTCGGCGTCCTGATCGCCCTCGGCCCCCAGCAGGAGGAACACGCCTCGCTGGACGCCTTCGCGGCGGCGCTGCGAAGGCTGGCCGCCGAGGCCGCACGCGACGCGGCCGCGCCGTCCCCCGTCGTCGCGGTCGGCTCCTCGGTCGGCTCGGTCCGCGACGCCCGGCGAACCCTGCTGGAAGCCACCCAGGTCGCCGACGCCGCCCTGCACGACGCGCCCGGCGGCCGGGCGGCGGCGTACTACCGGCTGCCCGACGTCCGGCTGCGCGGCCTGCTGCACCTGCTGCGCGACGACGCCCGGCTGCAGACCTACGTGGAACGCGAGCTGGGCCCGCTGCTCGCCTACGACGCGGAGCACAACGGCCAGTTGGTCCGGATGCTGCGGATCTATCTGGAGCAGGGCCGGAACAAGTCGGCGGCGGCCGACGCCGCGCACCTGTCCCGGCCGTCCTTCTACGACCGGCTGCACAAGGTCGAACGGATCCTGGGGGTCGACCTCGACCAGGTGGAGTCCTGCCTGTCGCTGCACGTCGCCCTGCTCGCGCTGGACGCCGTCCGGCGCTGAGCGTGACCCGCCGCGAGGCGGGCCGCCCCGTACGGCCCGCCTCGGCGCCGGGTCGGTGGGTCGCCGGGTCGGTGGGTCGCCGGGTCGGTGGGTCGCCGGGGCGGTGGGTCGCCGGGTCGGTGGGTCGCCGGGGCGGTGGGTCGCCGGGGCGGTGGGTCGCCGGGTGTCAGGGTGTCAGGGCGCCGGGTGTCACAGTGTCAGACGCCGGTGATCCGGCCCCAGACCTTGTGGAGGACGGGCCGCTCCGCCGAGGTGACGTCGCGCATGGTGTGCAGCCGCGCGCGCATCTCCTCGGTCGGGAAGACCAGCGGGTGCTCGGCCAGCTCCGCCTTCTCCTTCTCCCCGCTGGCTGCGAGCACCTCGCGGGCGGCGGGCACCGGGCAGATGTACTGCACGGCGGCGGCCAGCTCGGCGGCCACCTCCGGCTGGTAGTAGTGGTCGATCAGCTGCTCCGCGTTGCGCTTGTGCCCGGCCCGGTTGGGGACCAGCAGGCTCTCCGCCCAGAGCTCGCCGCCCTCCTCCGGCACCACGAAGTCGAGGTCCGGGTTCTCCGCCATGAGCTGGACGGCGTCCCCCGAGTACGCCTGGCAGGCCAGCGCGGCGCCGGAGGCCAGGTCGCTGGTGTAGTCGTTGCCGGTGAAACGCCGGACGTGCCGGGTGTCGACCATCTTCTGCACCTGGTCCATGGCCCGGTGCGCGTCGTCCGCGGTGAACGCGGCGATGTCGGCGCCGTGGGCGAGCATCAGCAGGCCGAGCGCCTCGTCCAGTCCGGCGAACAGGGTGACCCGGCCCTTGAGGTCGGGCGCCCAGAGGTCGGCGGTGGAGCGCAACTCGCGGCCGAGTTCCTTGCGGTTGTAGGCGATGCCGGTGATCCCGGACTGCCACGGCACGCTCCGCCGCCGTCCGGGGTCGAAGGCCGGCGCCGCCAGCTGCGGATCCAGGTGGGCGGTGACGTGGGGCAGGTTGGCCCGGTCCAGGGTCTGCACCCAGCCGAGCGAGACGTACCGTCCGGCCATCCAGTCGCTGACCACCATGAGGTCCCGGCCGGGGTCGGTGCCCTGGGTGAGCACCGGGCCCATCTTGCCGAAGAACTCGTCGTTGTCGTTGATGTCCTCGGTGTAGGTGACGGCGATCCCGGTCCGCTCGGTGAAGGCGTCCAGGGTCGGGCGCCGGCCGTCGTCGTCGGCGTCGATGTACTGGGTCCAGTTGGAGAAGACCAGCCGCGGCTCGTCCCCGGAGCGGTCGGGGGCGGACCGGCGTTCCTCGGCGACGTACGCGGACGGGATTCCGCAGCCCGTGAGGGTGCCGGCGCCGAGCAGCCCGGCGGTGCCGAGCACGCTGCGGCGGGTCAGGGCACGGCGGGTCGGGGTGGTGGGGGACATGGGGGCCTCCGGGGCGTGGGGCGGCCCCGGGCGCGCGGGCACCCGGGGCCGCCCGGTCGGTTCTGGTGCTGCCGTGTGCCGTGGTGCCGCCCCGCCGAACGGGCTGCGGCTCGGCCGGCCGCCCTGCGGGTCAGACGGTGTGCGCGTCGGTCAGCGAGAGCACCTCGTCGAGCACCGCGAGACCCGCCTTGGCCTCCTCCTCGGTCACCGTGCACGGGGGGACGACGTGGAAGCGGTTCATGTTGACGAACGGCCAGAGCCCGCGCCGCTTGCAGGCGGCGGCCAGCTCGGCCATCGGCGCGTTGGCCGCACCGGCCGCGTTGTACGGCACCAGCGGCTCGCGGGTGGCGCGGTCCTTCACCAGGTCGAGGGCCCAGAACACGCCGAGCCCGCGCACCTCGCCGATCGAGGGGTGGCGCTCGGCCAGCTCGCGCAGGCCGGGGCCGATCACGGTCTCGCCGATGTGCCGGGCGTTCTCGACGATGCCCTCCTCGGCCATCGCGTTGATCGTGGCGATCGCCGAGGCGCAGGCCAGCGGGTGACCGGAGTAGGTGAGCCCGCCGGGGAACGGCCGCTCGGCGAAGGTCGCGGCGATCTCCGCGCTGATCGCCACGCCGCCGAGCGGGACGTAGCCCGAGTTGACGCCCTTGGCGAAGGTGAGCAGGTCCGGGGTGACGTCCCAGTGGTCGGCGGCGAACCAGGCACCGGTACGGCCGAAGCCGGCCATCACCTCGTCCAGGATGAAGACGATGCCGTAGCGGTCGCAGATCTCCCGGACGCCGGCCAGGTAGCCGGGCGGCGGGACGAGGATGCCGGCGGTGCCGACCACCGTCTCCAGGATGATCGCCGCGACGGTGCCCGGGCCCTCGAACGCGATCACCTGCTCCAGGTGTGCCAGCGCGCGCTCGGACTCCTGCGCCTCGTTCTCGGCGTGGAAGTTGGAGCGGTAGGCGTACGGCCCCCAGAAGTGCACGATGCCGGAGACACCGGTCTCGTTGGCCCAGCGGCGCGGGTCGCCGGTGAGGGCGATCGCGTTGGCGGTGGCGCCGTGGTACGAGCGGTAGGTGGCGAGCACCTTCTGACGGCCGGTGTGCAGCCGGGCCAGCCGGATGGCGTTCTCGTTGGCCTCGGCGCCGCCGTTGGTGAAGAAGATCCGGTCGAGGTCGCCCGGGGTCCGCTCGGCGATCAGCCGGGCGGCCTCGCTGCGGGACTCCACCGCGAAGCCGGGAGCGATGGTGCAGAGCTTCGCCGCCTGCTCCTGGATCGCCGCGACCACCTTCGGGTGCTGGTGACCGATGTTGGTGTTCACCAGCTGCGAGGAGAAGTCGAGGTAGCGGTTTCCGTCGTAGTCCCAGAAGTACGAGCCCTCGGCGCCGGCCACCGCGAGGGGGTCGATCAGGGCCTGGGCGGACCACGAGTGGAAGACGTGCGCGCGGTCGGCGGCCTTGACGGCCTGGCCGGCGGCTGGGTCGGCGGTGGGGATGCTCATGCGGCAAGGCTAGGGAGTCCGGCCGCCGAAGTGCAGGCGCATCCTGTCAGGCGGTCACCCGAACGGCCGACAGGGTGCAAAGACACAGGGCCCGGGTCGCAAGGACCCGGGCCCATCGTCGGATCACCCGAACATCAGATCGCAGGCATCCTGTGCCCGGCCGTCACGACCCGCTGGATCGCGGTCATACAGCACCCGACCGTCACGACCCGCTAGATCGCGGTCATACAGCACCCGACCGTCACGACCCGCTAGATCGCGGTCATGACGTGCTTCACGCGGGTGTAGTCCTCGAAGCCGTAGGAGGAGAGGTCCTTGCCGTAGCCGGACTTCTTGAAACCACCGTGCGGCATCTCGGCGACCAGCGGGATGTGGGTGTTGATCCAGACGCAGCCGAAGTCCAGCCGGCGGGACATCCGCATCGCGCGGGCGTGGTCCTTGGTCCAGACCGAGGAGGCCAGCGCGTACTCGACGCCGTTGGCGTAGTCGACGGCCTGGTCCTCGTCGGAGAACCGCTGCACGGTGATGACCGGGCCGAAGACCTCGTTCTGGATGATCTCGTCGTCCTGGTTCAGCCCGGAGACGACGGTCGGGGCGTAGAAGTAGCCCTTGTCGCCGACCCGGTGGCCACCGGCCTCGACCTTGGCGTGCTTCGGCAGGCGCTCGATGAAGCCGGTGACCTGCGTCAGCTGGTTGGCGTTGTTCAGCGGGCCGTAGAGCACGTCCTCGTCGTCCACGCCGCCGGTCTTGGTCTCGGCCGCGGCCTTGGCCAGCGCCTCGACGAACGCGTCGTGGATCGACTCGTGCACCAGCACGCGGGTGGCGGCGGTGCAGTCCTGGCCGGCGTTGAAGAAGCCCGCCACGGAGATGCCCTCGACCGCCTCGGCGATGTCGGCGTCCTCGAAGACCACGACCGGGGCCTTGCCGCCCAGCTCCAGGTGGACGCGCTTGACGTCCTTGGAGGCGGACTCGGCGACCGAGATGCCGGCCCGCACCGAGCCGGTGATCGAGGCCATCGCCGGGGTGGGGTGCTCGACCATGGCCTTGCCGGTCTCCCGGTCGCCGCAGATCACGTTGAAGACGCCGGCCGGCAGCTCCAGGTCCCTCAGGACGCCGCCGATGATCTCGGCCAGCAGCACCGTGGAGGCGGGGGTGGTGTCGGAGGGCTTCAGCACCACGGTGTTGCCGGCGGCGATGGCCGGGGCGAACTTCCAGACGGCCATCATCATCGGGTAGTTCCACGGCGCCACCTGGGCGCAGACGCCGACCGGCTCGCGGCGGACGATCGAGGTCATGCCGTCCATGTACTCACCGGCGGCCTTGCCCTCCAGCAGGCGGGCGGCACCGGCGAAGAACCGGATCTGGTCGACCATCGGGCCGATCTCCTCGGAGAGCGTCAGCGACCGCGGCTTGCCCGTGTTGCGACACTCGACGTCGACGATCTCGTCGGCACGCGCCTCGACCGCGTCGGCGATCTTCAGCAGCAGCTTCTGCCGGGTGCTCGGAGTGGCGTCGCGCCAGAGCGGGAACGCGGCTGCGGCACTGGCCATGGCGGAGTCCACGTCGGAGGCACCGGACAGCGGGGACGTCGCGTAGACCTCGCCGGTGGTGGGGTCGACGATGTCGAGCGTGCGGCCGTCCGCCGCGTCGACGAACTCACCGTTGATGTAGTTGCGCAGCGTGCGAAGGTCGCTCACGGTCTCTCCTCGGTCTCGGCCTGCGGCGTTGCAGAATCCGGCGCCATGGTACGTCGACCGGTCCGGCCGACGAAGGGCGCCGAGTGGCCGGGCCGGCGGCGGCACGGTCCACTGATGGGGTAGTTCGCGCGGCCCTGCGGAGCCACGCGGGTACCGGGCCAGGTTAACCGTTCGACTGCCGGTATCGACAGATCGGTCACGTGGGTGCGATGAAATCCGCATCCGATTTCCAAGATCACGACGAAATCAGCAGATCCCGAGCTTGCGAACACGATCCTGATCAGGCACAGTTGCGGCGTGGCCAACCGCGACCGGAACGCCAGCGTTCCCCTCGACGCCGCCTCCAAGGCGATCATCGAGCAGCTCCAGGAGGACGGGCGCCGCCCGTACGCCGCCATCGGCAAGGCCGTCGGCCTGTCCGAGGCGGCCGTACGACAGCGCGTCCAGAAGCTGCTCGACCAGGGCGTGATGCAGATCGTCGCCGTCACGGACCCGCTCACCGTCGGCTTCACCCGCCAGGCGATGGTCGGGATCCGGGTCGAAGGCGACATCGAACCCGTCGCCGACGCGTTGGCCGCCCTCGACGAGGTCGACTACGTCGTCTGCACCGCAGGCTCGTTCGATCTCCTGGCCGAACTGGTCTGCGAGGACGACGAGCACCTGCTCGAACTGATCAACAAGCGCATCCGCGCGCTTCCCGGCGTGCGGAGCACCGAGAGCTTCGTTTACCTGAAGCTCCGGAAACAGACCTACACCTGGGGCACCCGATGACAGCCGACCCGGCGCAGAAGGACCTTTCCAAGACCGCCTACGACCACCTGTGGATGCACTTCACCCGCATGTCGTCGTACGAGAACTCTCCCGTGCCGACGATCGTCAAGGGCGAGGGCACCTACGTCTGGGACGACAAGGGCCGCAAGTACCTCGACGGCCTCGCCGGCCTGTTCGTCGTCCAGGCCGGCCACGGCCGTGAGGAGCTCGCCGAGGCCGCCGCCAAGCAGGCCAAGGAGCTCGCCTTCTTCCCGGTGTGGAGCTACGCCCACCCGAAGGCCGTCGAGCTGGCCGAGCGCCTGGCCAACTACGCCCCGGGCGACCTCAACAAGGTCTTCTTCTCCACCGGTGGCGGCGAGGCCGTCGAGACCGCCTGGAAGCTTGCCAAGCAGTACTTCAAGCTGACCGGCAAGCCGACCAAGTACAAGGTCATCTCGCGCGCCGTCGCCTACCACGGCACCCCGCAGGGCGCCCTCTCCATCACCGGCCTGCCGGGCCTGAAGGCCCCGTTCGAGCCGCTGGTGCCGGGCACCCACAAGGCCCCGAACACCAACATCTACCGCGCCCCGGCCTTCCTGGCCGGCCCCGACGGCACGGTCGACCCCGAGGCGTACGGCCGCTGGTGCGCCGACGAGATCGAGGTCGCGATCCTCAACGAGGGCGCCGACACCGTCGCCGCCGTCTTCGTCGAGCCGGTGCAGAACGCCGGCGGCTGCTTCCCGCCGCCGCCCGGGTACTTCCAGCGCCTGCGCGAGATCTGCGACCGCCACGACGTGCTGCTGGTCTCGGACGAGGTCATCTGCGCCTTCGGCCGCCTCGGCACCATGTTCGGCGCCGACAAGTTCGGCTACCAGCCCGACATGATCACCTGCGCCAAGGGCATGACCTCGGGGTACTCCCCGATCGGCGCCACGATCATCTCGGACCGCCTCGCCGAGCCGTTCTACAAGGGTGACAACACCTTCCTGCACGGCTACACCTTCGGTGGCCACCCGGTCTCCTCCGCGGTGGCGCTGGCCAACCTCGACATCTTCGAGCGCGAGGGCCTGAACCAGCACGTCCTCGACAACGAGGCGAACTTCCTCGGCACCCTGAACAAGCTGCGCGACCTGCCGATCGTCGGCGACGTCCGCGGCAACGGGTACTTCTACGGCATCGAGCTCGTGAAGGACAAGGCCACCAAGGAGTCGTTCAACGACGACGAGGTCGAGCGCGTCCTCTACGGCTTCCTGTCGAAGGCGCTCTTCGACAACGGCCTGTACTGCCGCGCCGACGACCGTGGCGACCCGGTCGTCCAGCTGGCCCCGCCGCTGATCTCCGACCAGTCGACCTTCGACGAGATCGAGCAGATCCTGCGGACCAGCCTCACCGACGCGTGGGCGAAGATCTGACGGTCCGAGCCTCCTTCCCCACCCTCCGCCGCAGGGCGGTCCCGCTTCCCGCGGGGCCGCCCTGCGGCGTTTCCCCCGGCACCCGGTCGCGGGCCACCGCCCGCCTGCTCCCCCGCCCGCCGTTCCTCCGGACCGTCCCCGACGGTTTTCACGACCGGTTCTTCGATCAAACACGCCTGATTCCGGGTGATTTGCCCCTGATGGGCCAGTGTGCCGCACCCGCGCCCAGGCCCGATCGTTCTAATCTGACGACTGTCATATCCCTGCGGCCACCCAGGATGGAACCTCATGTCAGCGTCCCCTCCTGACAACGACGTGCTGTGGGCCCGGGGGATCGTCAAGTCCCATCACGGCACCCCCGCGCTGCGCGGCGTCTCGATCGGTGTGCGGGAGGGCGAGGTGCTCGCCGTCACCGGTCCGCGCGGCTCCGGCAAGAGCACTCTGCTCGGCTGTCTCTCCGCGCTCCTCCCGGTCGACGAGGGCGAGGTCTGGTTCAACAGCTCCCCCGTGCACACCCTGAGCCGGGCCGGCCGGGAACGGCTCCGCCGCGACCGCTTCGGCTTCGTCGGCTCCGAACCGCACCTGGTGCCCGAACTGACCGCCCGTGAGAACGTCGCCCTGCCGCTGCTGCTCGCCGGGGCCGGCGGCAAGGCCGCCTACACCGCCGCCGACGAGTGGCTGGAGCGCCTCGACATCGGCGAGCTCGCCAAGGTCCGGCCGGATCGACTGGTGCAGGGCCAGCGGCAGCGGGTCGCCGTCGCCCGCGCGCTCGCCCCGCTGCCGCCGGTCGTCTTCGCCGACGACCCGACCGCCCCGCTGCACCGCGAGACCGCCGAACAGGTCATGCGGATACTGACCAGCGCGGCCCGCTCGCACCAGCTCACCCTCGTGCTGGCCACCCACGACCCCGAGCTCGTCCGGTACGCGGACCGTTCCGTCGCGCTCGTCGACGGCCGGCCGTCCGCCCCTGCCGCGCCCGTCACCCGCGGCGGCCCCGTCGCCGCCGGAGGCACCGGAGCCGCCGGGCCCTCCGCCGTCCCCGCCACCGGCCGCTGACGACGCCTATCGCCCACCGCCCGCCGCCTGCCGCCTGCCGCTGAAAGAGTCGACGTGTTCTATCTCCGTCTGGCCCGGGGCTACCGGGCCCTCGACCTCGGCCGCTGGCTGCTGACCGCCCTGGCCGGCGCGGTCGTCGCCGCCTTCCTCCTGCGCGCCCTCGGCCGCGCGATGAGCGAGCCGCTCGGCGGCACCGGCGCCCTCCCCCGGCTGCTCTGGTGCCTGCCGCCACTGGCCGCCGTCGGCTGGTTCGCCGCCGTCGCCGCCCGCGCCGTCCCGGCCCGGTGGCCCGAACGGATCACCGGCCTCACCGCCGCCGGCGCCGGGTCCGCCCGGATCCGGGCCCTGATCGCCGGCGAGGTCGCGCTCGCCTGCGGCGCCGGCTCCGTCCTGACCCTGCTGGTCTTCCTGGTCCTGCGCAACGACATCGCCGGTCCGGCACTCGCCGACGAACTCGGCATGGGCGTACCGCTCCCGGCCGCCGCGCCGGTGACCCTGCTCGCCCTCGTCCCGCTCACCGCCGGGATCGCGGCGGCCGGCGCGGTCTCGCACGCCGAGACCCTGCCCGGCCGCCCCGGGCCCGAGCCGACCGGGTTCGGCCCCTGGCGGCTCGCCCTGCCGGTCGGCCTCGCCGTGATCGGCCTCGCCCTGGAACTGATCGCCCTCCGGCCCGGCGCCGCCGCCGACGGCCGCCCGATCCACCTGCCGGCCGGGCTCGGCACCACCAGCACCGCGGCCCTCGGCGGCTGGATCGCCGGTGCCCTGGGCCTCGCCCTCCTCACGGGGCCGCTGCTCGGATGGGCCGGCCGGCTGCTCGCACTCGGCCGGCCCACCCCGCTGCGCCTGCTCGCCGGGCGCGGCCTGACCGCGCAGGCCCGCCGGCTCGGTCCGCCGCTCGCGGTACTCACCCTGGTGCTCGCGGTGGTGCTCACCACCGTCCGCTACTGGATCGGCGAGCCGGGCAGCGCGGACGTCCTGCCCGCGATCGAGGCGGCTCTCGTCCTGGGCTGCGCAGTCGCCGCGGTGGCGGCCCGGCTGGCCGAACTGCGCACCGCCCGCCGGGGGGTCGCCGAGACCCTGCTGCGGCTAGGCGTCGCACCCCGGATACTGTTCGGCGCGGTCGCGCTGCGGACACTGATGGTCGGCACGGTCCTGCTGGTCACCGGCGGGGCCACCGCGGCGCTGGCCGCGGCCGGCCTGCGCTGACCCCGCCGCTCGGATCGCTCCGGCTCAGCCTGCCGCGGCGAGCTGGCCGCAGGCGCCGTCGATCTCCTGGCCGCGGGTGTCCCGGACGGTGGTCGGCACTCCGTGGGACTGCAGCCTCCGGACGAACTCGCGCTCGTCCTCGGGCCGGGAGGCCGTCCACTTGGAGCCCGGGGTCGGGTTCAGCGGGATCAGGTTGACGTGCACCCGGTGGTTCTTGATCAGCCGGCCGAGCAGGTCCGCCCGCCACGCCTGGTCGTTGATGTCCTTGATCAGCGCGTACTCGATGGAGATCCGGCGGCCGGACTTCTCCGCGTAGTTCCACGCCGCGTCCAGCACCTCGGCGACCTTCCACCGGGTGTTGACCGGCACCAGTTCGTCGCGCAGCTCGTCGTCCGGGGCGTGCAGCGAGAGCGCCAGCCGGCAGCTGAGTCCTTCGTCCGCCAGCCGGTTCATCGCCGGGACCAGCCCGACGGTGGAGACCGTGATGCCCCGCTGGGAGAGACCGAAGCCGTCCGGCGCCGGGTCGGTCAGACGGCGGATCGAGGCCAGCACGCGGTTGTAGTTCGCGAGCGGCTCGCCCATGCCCATGAAGACCACGTTGGAGAGCCGCGCCTCACCGCCCGGGATCTCGCCGTCCTTGAGCGCGCGCATCCCGGCGGCGATCTGCTCGACGATCTCGGCGGTGGAGAGGTTCCGGGTCAGCCCGGCCTGTCCGGTCGCGCAGAACGGGCAGTTCATGCCGCATCCGGCCTGCGAGCTGATGCACATGGTGACCCGGTCCGGGTAGCGCATCAGCACCGACTCGACGAGGGTGCCGTCGAACAGCTTCCAGAGCGTCTTGCGGGTGGTGTCGTCGTCGCAGGACACGTGGCGGACCACCGACATGAGCTCGGGCAGCAGGGCCTCGGTGAGCTTCTCCCGGCTGGCGGCGGGGATGTCCGTCCAGCTCGCCGGGTCGTTCGACATCCGGCCGAAGTAGTGGTTGGAGAGCTGCTTCGAGCGGAACGGCTGCTCGCCCAGCTCGGCGACGGCCTCCTTGCGCTCGGTGGGGCTCAGGTCGGCGAGGTGTCGCGGGGGCTTCGCGCCGCGCGGCGCGGCAAAGGTGAGTTCTCCGGGCTTAGGCATGGTTCATCCAGTGTCGCAGACGGCGCGGGCCCCGGACGCCTGGCGTCCGGGGCCCTGCTCACACCTCTGGTCGAAGCCCTGATCGCGGCCCTGGTCCGGCCTCCGGGGCCGGCCTGCGGGCACCGTCCCTCCGGCCTGCGGCTCAGCTGCCGACGAAGGCCGCCAGCAGCAGCCAGACCACCGGGGCGGTCGGCAGCAGCGAGTCCAGCCGGTCCATGATGCCGCCGTGACCGGGCAGCAGCGTGCCCATGTCCTTGATGCCGAGGTCGCGCTTGATCATCGACTCGCCCAGGTCACCCAGAGTCGCGGTGACCGCCGCGCAACCGCCCAGGATCAGACCCTGCCACCAGCTGCCGTCGTCGATCACGAACTGCATCAGCAGCGCGCCCGCCAGCATCGACAGGCCGATACCGCCGGCCAGGCCCTCACGGGTCTTGCCCGGGCTGATCGTCGGCGCCAGCTTGGTCCTGCCGAACTTGTAGCCCACCGCGTAGGCCCCGGTGTCACTGCAGACCGTGACGATCAGGAAGAGCACGATCCGCTGCGGGCCGTCGTCGGCCGCCAGCATCATCGCCACGAAGGTGGCCAGGAAGGGGACGTAGAAGGCGGTGAAGATGCCGGCCGTTATGTCCCGCAGGTAGTTCTCCGGCGGCTCGGCCATCCGCCAGACCATCACCGCCAGTCCGGTCAGCGCGAGCGAAGCGGCCGCCCACTGGATCCCCGACCAGTAGCCGGTGGCGACCATCGCGATGCCACCCGCGACCAGCGGGACGAGCGGCGCCTTGATCTCCTTGCGCTCGGCCAGCCGGCTGGTCAGCTCCCAGATGCCGACCGACACCGCCGCGATCACCACGACGAGGAACAGGGCCTTGACGAAGAACAACGAGGCGACGATCACCGCGCCGAGGCCGACACCCACGCCTATCGCGGCCTGGAGATTGCGACCACCGCGCTGCTTGCGCTGTTGCGGCTGCGGGTCGGGCTGCGCCACGGATGTCTCCTGCCCTGGGTGGAACGACGGCACGGGGTGGGGCTGCCCCGCCGCAGGGTGAGGCGCCGCCGGGTGACCCGGGGGCACCGGGTACGCCGCGGCGCCCTGGTACGGCCGGGCACCGGGGGCGGGGGCGGTGTCGTCGGTGATCGCGCGCAGCACGACCGTCTCCGACGAACCCGGCTCCGCCGGGCCGGGCTGCTCGTCCCGGAACAGCGGACCGCTCAGCCGGCCGGCTTCCCGGACCGGCCCCTCGGCGGGTTCGGGCCCGGGCCGGGCTCCCGGCCGGGGTCCCGCGTCGGCCGCTACGGGAGGCATGACCTGAGTCTCCTCCGCGTCGGCGCCCCAGTACACCGGAGACTGCTGGGAGTGACCCGTTCGGTGGCCGGGGTCACCCGCGCCGTGCCGTCCCGGGCCGTCGTACGGCCCTCGGACGCCCTGCTGTTCCGGGGCCCCGTACTGCTCCGGGGTGCCGTACTGGTTGCCGTACCGGTCCGGGGCTCCGTACTGCTCGGAAGCCCCGAACCCGTCCGGGGCCCCGTACTGCTCCGGTGCCCCGTGCCGTCCGTGCGGCTGCGCCGGGGCCGCGTGCTGTCCCGGGGCCTCCCGGTAGGGCGCGGGCGCCGGCGTGCCGGGCGCCGCCGCACCGGGGGCCTGCGCAGGCGCGTTCGGTGTCTGCGCAGGCCGGTGCGGCTGGTACGGCGGGTACTGCTGGTCGGATGGGCCCCAATAGCCAGGGGCGTCAGGGGCGTCGTTCATCAGACTTCGAGCAGCTCGGCTTCCTTGTGCTTCAGCAGCTCGTCGACGGCGGCCACGTACTTGGCCGTGGTGTCGTCGAGCTCCTTCTCCCCGCGGCGACCGTCGTCCTCGCCGACCTCGCCGTCCTTGACCAGCTTGTCGATGGCGTCCTTGGCCTTGCGGCGCACGGCGCGGATCGAGACCTTGGCGTCCTCGCCCTTGCCGCGGGCGACCTTGATGAACTCCCGGCGGCGCTCCTCGGTGAGCTCGGGCAGCACCACCCGGATGATGGAACCGTCGTTGGACGGGTTGACGCCCAGGTCGGAGTCGCGGATCGCCTGCTCGATGGCCTTCAGCGCGGTCTTGTCGAACGGCGAGACGACCGCCATCCGCGGCTCCGGCACGGAGAAGGAGGCCAGCTGGTTGATCGGCGTCACGGCACCGTAGTACTCGGCCACGATCTTGGCGAACATCGCCGGGTGGGCGCGGCCCGTACGGATGGCGGCGAAGTCGTCCTTGGCGACGACGACGGCCTTCTCCATCTTCTCCTCGGCCTCGAGGAGGGTCTCTTCGATCACTGTGTACTCCCTGTCCGGTTGATCTGCGGTTGTCCCGACCGGTATCGGCGTCACGGCCGGACGCGGTGATCACGCTGACCACGCCCGGTCGTCACCGACCCGTACGGCTGGTTGCTGCTCAGGCCCGGACAGAATCCTGGCTGATGAGTGTGCCGATCTTCTCACTCTTCACCGCACGCGCGATATTGCCCTCCGCCAGCAGCTCGAAGACCAGCATCGGGAGGTTGTTGTCCTTGCACAGCGTGATCGCGGTGAGGTCGGCGACCTTCAGGTCGCGGGTGATGACCTCGGAGTACTCCAGCGCGTCGAACTTGACCGCGTCCGGGTTGGTCCGCGGGTCGGAGTCGTAGACGCCGTCCACACCGTTCTTGCCCATCAGCAGCACGTCGGCGTGGATTTCCAGGGCCCGCTGGACGGCGGTGGTGTCGGTGGAGAAGTACGGCATGCCCATACCGGCGCCGAAGATCACCACACGGCCCTTCTCCAGGTGCCGGACGGCGCGCAGGGGCAGGTACGGTTCGGCGACCTGGCCCATGGTGATGGCGGTCTGGACCCGGGTCTCGATGCCCTCCTTGACCAGGAAGTCCTGGAGCGCGAGGCAGTTCATGACCGTGCCGAGCATGCCCATGTAGTCCGAGCGGGCCCGGTCCATACCGCGGACCTGCAGCTCCGCGCCGCGGAAGAAGTTACCGCCGCCGATGACCACCGCGACCTCGGTGCCGGCGCGGACGACCGTGGCGATCTCGCGGGCGATCGCGTGCACGACGTCGGGGTCGACGCCGAGTCCGCCACCACCGGCGAACGCCTCACCGGACAGCTTCAGCATCACCCGGCGACGCGAACCGGTCTGGGTGTCCTGCGCGGTCTCCTGCGTCTCCTGCATGGACTTCTCCTTCTACACCTACTGGTTCACAGGCGTGGATGTGCGGATCCCCGGCCTGCGCGTACACGCGAGGAGGCCACTGCCGCGGGAACCGGTTCGGTGTCCTGCACGGCAATGGCCTCCTCGTCGTTCATGCTGCCGACGCGGCCCGCCCACGGATGTGGCGCTGGGTGAGCCCGTTCGGCGCGTCCCGCCCGCCCTGATCAGCGGGCGGGGGCGGTTCCCAGCCTAAGCTCGCCGGGAGTCCGGTGGAACGTGGCTCAGGCGCCGACGCGGAAGCGGGCGAAGCGCTTGAGGGCGACGCCGTTCTCCTCGAGGACCTTGGCGACGGACTTCTTGTTGTCCTTCGCGAAGGCCTGCTCCAGGACGGAGTTCTCCTTCACGAAGCCCGTGACGCGACCCTCGACGATCTTCGGCAGGGCGGCCTCCGGCTTGCCCTCCTCGCGGGCGGTGGCCTCGGCGACGCGGCGCTCGTTCTCCAGGTCCTCGGCCGGGATGTCCTCGCGCGAGAGGTACTTCGGCGCGAACGCGGCGATGTGCTGCGCGACGTCCTTGGCGACCTCGGCGTTCTCCTTGTCCAGCTCGACCAGGACGCCGACGGCCGGCGGGAGGTCGGGGCTGGTCTTGTGCAGGTAGACCGCGACGAAGCCGTCACCGTCGAACTGCGCGAAGCGGCGGAAGACGATCTTCTCACCCAGGGTCGCGTTGGCCTCGTCCACGAACTGCTGGACGGTCTTGCCGGCCTCGATCTCGGAGGCCAGAGCGGCGTCCAGGTCGGCCGGGGCGGTCTTGGCGACGTGGGTGGCGATCGCGTCGGCGACCTTCACGAAGTTGTCACCCTTGGCGACGAAGTCGGTCTCGCAGTTGAGCTCGACCAGAACGCCGGACTTCTTGTCGTCGGCGATCAGCGCGGCGACGGCGCCGTTGGAGGCGTCACGGCCCTCGCGCTTGGCAACGCCCTTCTGGCCCTTGATGCGCAGAAGCTCGACGGCCTTCTCGACGTTGCCCTCGGCCTCGTCCAGGGCCTTCTTGCAGTCCATCATGCCGGCGCCGGTGAGCTCACGGAGCTTCTTGACGTCCGCGGCGGTGAAGTTCGCCATGGTGTGAATCTCTTCTCGCGTCTCGCGTGTCTGCGTGGGGTTGTGCCTGGGCCGCTGGTTCGGCCCAGGCACGGGAGAGAGGGGCACCGACCGGTGTCGTACCGGTGGGTGCCCCTCACCCTTGGTACGTCAGGCCTGCTCGGCCGGAGCCTCGGTGACCTCGGCGGCCGGGGCCTCGGGGGCCTCGGTGACCTCGGCCTCGGCGGCCGGAGCCTCGGTGGCCTCGACGGCGGGGGCCTCGGGGGCCTCGGCCTCGGCGGCCGGAGCCTCCTCAGCCTTCTTCTCGCCCTCCAGGATGTCCTTCTCCCAGTCGGCCAGCGGCTGGTCGGCGCCCGGCTCGGCCTTCACGTCGCCCTTGGCGACACCCGCGCGGGACTTGAGGCCCTCGGCGACGGCGTCGGCGATCACGCGGGTCAGCAGGGTGACGGAGCGGATCGCGTCGTCGTTGCCCGGGATCTTGTAGTCGACCTCGTCGGGGTCGCAGTTGGTGTCGAGGATGGCGACGACCGGGATGTTGAGCTTCCGGGCCTCGCCGACCGCGATGTGCTCCTTCTTGGTGTCCACGATCCAGACAGCGCTGGGAACGCGCTGCATGTCACGGATACCGCCGAGGGTCTTCTCCAGCTTGTCGTGCTCGCGCTGGAGGACCAGGAGCTCCTTCTTGGTGAGGCCGGAACCGGCCACGTCCGAGAAGTCCAGCTCGCCGAGCTCCTTGAGGCGCTGCAGGCGCTTGTAGACGGTCGAGAAGTTGGTCAGCATGCCGCCGAGCCAGCGCTGGTTCACGTAGGGCATGCCCACGCGGGTGGCCTGCTCGGCGATGGCCTCCTGGGCCTGCTTCTTCGTGCCGACGAAGAGGACGCTGCCGCCGTGGGCAACGGTCTCCTTGATGAACTCGAAGGCGCGGTCGATGTAGTTCAGCGACTGCAGGAGGTCGATGATGTAGATGCCGTTGCGCTCGGTGATGATGAAGCGCTTCATCTTCGGGTTCCAGCGGCGGGTCTGGTGACCGAAGTGGACGCCGCTCTCAAGCAGCTCCCGCATCGTGACGACGGCCATAGCCGTGCTCCTCAGGTGTTGCGCCCGGCTCTGGCACAGCTGCGTGGCGGTAGGCGCGGTGGCGCTCCCCGCTCGGCGTCTGCGAACGGCCGGGTCAGGCTCGGTTTTGTTCGTGGCAGCCAGGTGACAGCCACGCCTGACGCCCCGAACGTGCCGAGCCGCTTCCACCCGAGCGGTCCTGCGGACCGTCCGGGCTCGGCGGACCGAGCGGCACTCGCACCTGGCGGAGGGTGGCGGCCGGGGCCGCTTCTGTCCACCGGTGGCGGGGCGTGCGAAGTCGACCCGGCGGACCGGGTCGCGTGTGAAGTGTACGGGAAGCGCCGAGCGCCGAGCGACTCCACGACAGGCGGGCGCCCCCCGGCAGGGCCGCGCGCTCCGGTACGGGCGGGAAGCGGACGAGGACACGGGGCGGGCCTCCCGGGCCCTCGTACACCGACGGCGTGCACCCGTTGGGGGGACAGCCGCTGTCCACAGGGGCCGGTTGTCCACAGGAACCGGAACAGGGCTGGTGGGGCGGGGGCGGCACGGGGAGCCTCGACCGCATGACGGCAATGACGGGTGTTTCGGTCGGTG
The DNA here is from genome assembly GCF_036290945.1 of Streptomyces sp. BE303. Classification (NCBI taxonomy): domain Bacteria; kingdom Bacillati; phylum Actinomycetota; class Actinomycetes; order Kitasatosporales; family Streptomycetaceae; genus Streptomyces; species Streptomyces sp. BE303. Next base: position 72,100 of record NZ_JAQYWZ010000884.1, on the reverse strand, counting down.
CACGCCGCGGTTCCGCAGGTCGTGGTTCCGCGGGGCGCGGTTCCGCAGGGCGCGGCTTCTCGGGGCGCGGTCCCTCAGGGCGCGGCTTCTCGGGTGCCGGCTCGGGTGCGGGCCCCCTGCTGGCGCTCCCGCCGCCCGGGCCGGGTCCCGGACACGGCCACAGGGTGCTGCTGCTCGCGCTGCTGACCTTGACGGCGCTGCTGCTGACCGTCCTGCCCGGACCGGCGGGGCATGCGGCCGAGGAGTCCGTCAGCGGGAACGGCGGTCAGGGTGACGGGTTCGGGGTCGGGGTCGGGGTCGGGGTCGGGGTCGGGGTCGGGGTCGGGGTCGGGGTCGACGGACAAGGGAGAGGGGCCGGGACCGGAAGCGGGAACCGGGGGCAGCAGCGGTCATGGCCGGTGGACGGTCCCCAGGGCTGGCCGGGCGAGATCGTCGACAGGTTCGATGCGCCGGCCGGCCCTTATGCCGCCGGCCACCGGGGCGTCGACCTGGCCGCCGCGCCCGGCGCGGACGTCCGGTCGGCGGCGGCGGGCGTGGTGACGTTCGCAGGACCAGTGGCGGGCCGCCCCGTGGTCACGGTCACCCACCCGACGTCCGCCGCGCCTCCGGCTCCACCACTGCGCACCACCTACCTGCCGGTGACCGGCAGCGTCCCGGTGGGCACCCCGGTGGCGGCGGGCCAGGTGATCGGGCGGCTCACCACCGGTGTCGGCCACTGCGCCGACGGGTCCTGCCTGCACTGGGGCCTGCTGCGCGGCAGGCGGTACCTCGACCCGCCGGCCCTGCTCGGCGCCGGCACTGCCCGTCTACTACCGCTCGGCGACGATCCGGGGGGTCACCCGGGCGGCGGCGCGGACGGCGGCCCGGGCTCGGCCACACCCTCACCACCCGGGGTGGGAGAAGGGGTCAGCTGGGCCCCAGCCCGTACAGGGCGAGGGCGACGGCGGCGTCCGCGATCACCTCGGGACTCTCGGCCCGCCCGCCGGCCGCGCGCTGCTCGGACTGCCGTACGGCCGCCTCGACGATCCCCTGGAGCAGCGCTGCGGCGAGCCGCGGCCGCTCGTGTCCGAAGTCCTCCAGCGCCTGGACCACCAGTCCGGCCAGCTTCCCGTGCGCCGCCCGGATGCGTTCACGGGCCGCGTCGTCGAGTTCCAGCGCGGAGATCGCGGCGACCGCCCGGTGGCGAGGGTCCGCGGCCAGCAGCAACTGCCCGCGGACATAGGACTCGATCCGCTCGGCCGCAGTGTCGCAGCTCTTCATGCCGGCCTCGATCTCGGCCGCCCAGAGCGGGAAGTCGACCTCGCAGAGCGCTTCGACCACCGCCGCACGGGAACGGAAGTACTCGTACACCGAGGAGCGCGCGAGCCCCGTACGCGCGGCGAGCGCGGGGAAGCTCAGCCCTTCCATGCCTCCTTCGGTGAGGAGACTGCGGGCAGCATCAAGAAGAGCTGCCCGCTGCAACTGACGGTGCTCGGCCACACTGGCCGCTCGGATCTTCGGCACCCTCCCACTGTACGGAGCCCTACAGCGCGCCGGTACGGTGCCGCGCGTCGCAGAGGTCGCGGAAGGGAAGCGCCAAGAGGCACAGGGGCGCGGGCCCGGCGTGCGCGACGGCCGAGCGTCCCTACCGAATGTCCGAAAGCTTGGCGCGCAACTGCAACACCGACTTCGTGTGGATCTGGCTGACCCTGCTCTCGGTCACCCCGAGGACCTGACCGATCTCCGCGAGGGTCAGCCCCTCGTAGTAGTAGAGCGTCACCACGGTCTTCTCCCGCTCGGGCAGGGTGTTCACGGCCTGCGCCAGCAGCCTGCGGAGCTCCCGGTCCTCCGCCACCTCGACCGGGTTGTCGGCGCCGTGGTCCTCCAGGGTTTCCATGAGGCTCAGCCGGTCGCCGCCCTCGCCGACGGGGTGGAGCAGTTCGTCCAGGGCGACCACGTTGGCGAGCGAGAGCTGGCTGAAGATGGCGTGCAGGTCCTCGATGGCGATGCCCATCTCGGCCGCGACCTCGGGTTCGTGCGGCGTCCGCCGCAGCCGGGCCTCCAGGGTCGCGTACGTCCGCTCGACCGCCTTCGCCTTCTGTCGCACCGAGCGCGGGATCCAGTCCAGCGCCCGGAGCTCGTCGATGATCGCGCCGCGGATGCGGCTGATCGCGTAGGTCTCGAACTTGATGGCGCGGTCGATGTCGAACTTCTCGATCGCGTCGATCAGTCCGAAGACACCGGAGGAGACGAAGTCGGCCTGCTCCACGTTGGATGGCAGGCCGACCCCCACCCGGCCCGCGACGTACTTGACGAGTGGTGAGTAGTGCAGGATCAGTTGTTCCCGCAGCCGCTGGTCACCCGTCTCCTTGTAGGAGCGCCAGAGCGCTTCGAGAGCCGTGCGGTCCTGGCCGCCCGTCGCCCGGCGGGGAGCCGGGGTCTCGACCGGTGCGGGGGCCGGCGCGATGGCCGACGCGTCGTCGGAGGCACCGGACGCGTCCGGCCGGTCGTCGTGCGCCCCGGTGTGCGCCGGTCGGCCGCCTTGCCGCGCCAGGGACCCCATCCCGCCCATGGCCTTGGACGGGAACTCGGTCACGGGGCGCCGCTCGGTCCGCGGCCCTCCCGAGGACCGGGCGCCACCGGTCACTCTGTGTCCCGGAATGTGTGTGGGCATGCGTTGGTCTGCGCCGTTCTGCCGAGTCATGTGCTGATAGGGAAGGCATGGCGAGCGTAGCGTGACCGACTCGCTGCAGAGTGCTACCGCCACTCGGGCGTCCCTCGATCCGGTGGCACTCGTGTCGCCGGAACCGGGTACCGGCGGCGGCGAACCGCAGCCCGACCGGTCCGCCCGACGGCCTGCCCGCCTGCCCGCCTGCGCGCCTGCGCGTCACCTCCTCCTGACCAGGCGCCAGTGGGCTCCGTGGCGCTCGATGTAACCGAGCGAACCCAACTCGTAGAGCCGGTGCAGCACCTCGTCCGGCGGGAGTCCGGACTGCCGGGCCAGTCGCTCCACCGGCGCGCCCTCCGCCGTGGCCGGCACGGCCTCCAGAACCAGCGCCGCCTCCGGCTCCAACAGGTCCCTCGGCAGGACCGGCCCGCTCCGCTGCGGTGCCAGGTCGTCGCCGATCGCGCCGATCAGTTCGGCGACCTCGGCGGCGTCGGTGACCAGGGTGGCGCCGCCGCGGATCAGGGCGTGCACCCCGGCCGAGAGTTCCGAGGTCACCGGCCCGGCGACGCCCATGGTGTGCCGGTTGAGGTCGCGGGCACGTCGGGCCGTACTGAGTGCCCCGCTGCGCATCGCCGCCTCGACCACCACCGTGCCCCTGGTCAGGGCGGCGATCACCCGATTGCGCAGGACGAACCGGAACCGGGTGGGGTGCTCCCCCGGCGGGAGTTCGCTCAGCAGGAGCCCCTGGGCGGCGATCCTGCGGATCAGGTCGGTGTTGCCCCGCGGGTAGGCCACGTCCACCCCGCAGGCGAGGACCCCGATGGTCATCCCGCCGACCGCCAGCGCGCCGCGGTGGGCCGCCGCGTCGATCCCGTACGCCCCACCGGAAACCACCACCCATCCGCGTTCGGCGAGTTGTGCGGAGAGCTCTCCGGCGACGTGTGCGCCGTACGCCGTGCACGCCCGGGCGCCGACGACGGCGACCGAACGCAGGGCGAGCAGGCGCAGCGATCCGGGGCCTGCCGCCCACAACCCGATCGGCCGGCTCTCCCCGAGATCGTCCAGCTGGCTCGGCCATTCCGTGTCGCCCGGAATGATGAAGCGTCCACCGGCCTCTCGTACCCGTTCCAGGTCGGCGACGGGATCGAGGTCGGCCAGCCGGGCCCGGTATCCGGCCAACCGGCCGGCGTCCGGGCCCGGCTGGCCGGGCACGGTGCCGTCCCTGATCGTCCGCAGCACCTCGGGAGCCCCGAGGCGGGCCAGCCATCGGCCGATCACCGCGTCGCCCGGTTCGCTGAGGCGGCTGAGCACCACCCTGGCGAGACGCTCCGACTCGATCCCGGGAACGGTCTCCGACCCGACCCCCGGGGCTCCCTTGGTCCCCGGCGACGAGCCGTGCCTGCGGTGGTCGGCGGTGCGGTTCATACGACGGTCTCCTCGGTCTCCGCGTGCCGGTCGGGCTTCGTGCGGGCCGTACGCGGGCGGGCCGGCCGCTTCTCCTTATCCACCGGGTCACCGTCCCCCTCCGGGGCGGGGCCGGACGGGCCGGACCAGCCGTCGAAACGCTCCGTCAGCGGGAGCCCCTGTTCGACCCCGGTGCGCAGGACGAGCGCGGTCCTGACGTCGCGCCGGTCGGGGCGGTCCCGGCCCGCGAGGTCGGCGACCGTCCAGGCGACCCGGAGCACCCTGTCCAGGCCGCGGGCGGTCAGCAGACCGCGTTCCAGTTGGCGCGCGGCGTCGTTCAGCGCGCCCGACGCCAACTGCCAACGGGTGCGGAGCTCGTAACCGGGGACCTCGGCATTGGTGCGCCAGGGGGTCTCGGCCAGCCGGGCAGCCGCCCGCTCACGCGCGGCCAGGACGCGCGCCGCGACGATCTCGGTGGTCTCCGCCGTGCTGTCCCGTTGCATCAGTTCGGCCCTGGTCACCGGGGCGACCTGGACCTGCAGGTCGACCCGGTCCAGCAACGGTCCGGAGAGCCGCCCCTGGTACCGGCTGACCATGGCCGGCGTGCATTCGCAGCCCTCTCCCCGCCGGGAGTGGCGCCCGCAGGGGCAGGGGTTCGCGGCCAGGCAGAGCAGGAAGCGGGACGGCAGCCGCATCGATCCGGCCGAACGGGCGATCACCACCTCGCCCGATTCCAGCGGCTGGCGCAGGGCGTCGAGCACCCGGACCGGGAACTCCGGTGCCTCGTCCAGGAAGAGCACGCCCCGGTGGGCCAGCGAGACGGCGCCCGGTCTCGGCAGTCCGCTGCCCCCGCCGACGATCGCCGGCATGGTGGTGGAGTGGTGCGGGGCGCAGTAGGGCGCGCGGTCGATCAGCGGCCGACCGGCCGGGAGCAGCCCGGCCACGGAGTGGACCGCGGTGACCTCAAGCGCCTCCTTCTGGGTGAGCGGCGGGAGGAGCGACGGCAGCCGCTCGGCCAGCATGGTCTTGCCCGCACCCGGCGGGCCCTTCAGGTACAGGTGGTGGCCGCCGGCGGCGGCGATCTCCAGGGCCCTGCGGGCCTCGTACTGTCCGGCCACGTCGGCGAGGTCCATCCGGGCCGCCGCGTCGCCGGGCAGCCCGCGCACCCCCGCCCCGGGGAGCATCAGGCCGGCCATCAGGGGGTCCGGGCGCCCGCCCACCGGGTCGGGCGGCTCCTCCGGTTCGGGAGCTCCGGTCAGTACGGCCACCAGCTGGCGAAGGCTCCGCACGCCGATGACGGTGACACCGGGGACGAGCGAGGCCTCGGCGGCGGTCTGTTCGGCCACCACGACCCGCAGGTAGCCTGCGTCGGCGGCGGCCAGCACCGACGGAAGCACCCCGCGCACAGGGCGCACCCGCCCGTCGAGCCCGAGTTCGCCGATGACGAGCAGGTCCGCGATCGCGGAGGGGTCCAGCCGTTCGGCGGCGGCCAGCACGGCGCAGGCCACCGCGAGGTCGAAGCCGCTACCGCTCTTGGGCACCGACGCCGGGCTCAGTCCGACGGTCAGCTTCCGCTGCGGCCAGGTCTCACCGCTGTTCACGACGGCCGCGCGCACCCGGTCGCGGGCCTCGGTGAGTGCCTTGTCGGGCAGGCCGACCAGGGTGAACGCCGCCACCCCGGGCTCCAGGTCGGCCTGGACCTCGACGATCACGCCGTCGACGCCGACCAGCGCGACGGAACACGTCCGGGCGAAGGCCATCTCAGACCACCCCCCGCAGGTGGTCCACCGAAGCGGCGCCGCGGATCCGGTTGATGACGGCGACCAGGTCGATCCGGACTCCGCCCGGCGGGACGGGTACCCACGGCGGATCGGCGGGCCCCGGCCGGTAGTCGGGTCCGGCCAGTCGCTCGAAGTGGCCGGGCCAGCGCTCGGCCATCCAGCGCTCCGCCAGCCGCCTCAGCCGGGCGGCCTTCGTCCGGTCGATCGCCTCGCTGGGGTGCTGGAACCCCCGCTCGGAGCGGGTCTTCACCTCGCAGACCGCCACGGTGTCGCCGTCGAGGGCCACGATGTCGAGTTCGCCCTCGGTGCACCGCCAGTTGCGGTCCAGGATGCGCAGGCCGTCCTCGGCCAGCCGCCGGGCGGCGACCTGTTCGCCGTAGCGGCCGAGGCCGCCGTTGCCGGTCCGCGCCGGGCCGGCCGCACCGGGGGTGACCGGCGGGGACTGCCCGCCGGTCGCCCCGGGCCGCGCCGCCCTCCGGCGCGGCGGCCGACCGTCCTGCTGGGCCTTCGCCGTCTGCTTGCGCGTTGCGCGCTTGGTGTCCTGCACGGTGACCACCTCCGCCGAGGAGGTTGCCGTGCGGCCCCGGGGCGGACCAGAAGGTTGTCACTTCCTGTGGAAAACCCCGGCCTGTGGATAACTCCTGTCACCCGCAGGAGTGGTAATCCCGGAATGCGCGAAATTCCCCTGGACATCCGGGGCCGGGGCGGTCCAACGTCAGTTCCCGAAGCCGGGCTCGTCCGAGGGCAGCTCCAGATCGCTCTTCGCGAGCTCCTCGATGTTCACGTCCTTGAAGGTCAGCACCCGGACCTTGCGGACGAACCGGGCCGGCCGGTACATGTCCCAGACCCACGCATCCGCCATCGACACCTCGAAGAACACCTCGCCCTGGACCGAGTGCACCTGCAGCTCGTAGTCGTTGGTGAGGTAGAACCGTCGCTCGGTCTCGATCACGTACTTGAACAGGCCGACGACGTCCCGGTACTCCCGGTAGAGCTTGAGCTCCATCTCGGTCTCGTACTTCTCGAGATCTTCGGCACTCATCCAGGCGTCCCCTCAACTTGTCACGTCCACCCATTGTGGACCACTGCACCCACCCTCAGAGCCTTACCGGAGTGACCGGTGGCCCCTCGGTCAACAGCCGCTCCAGAAAGTCCACCAGCCCGACCGGGTAGACGGTCTCGGTGGTGGCCCTCAGTTCCCCGACCGTCCACCAGCGTGCCGCGAGGAGCTGGGCGTGTTCGTCCGCGCCCATGCCCGAGTGGTCGAGCACCGTGTCCGTCGTCCGGGCGAGGTGGAACCACTGCTCCTGCTCGTAGCGCCGCCCCTGAAAGGAGAACGAAGCCGTGCCGTACGCCACCACCGGGCCCAGCTCCACGCCCCGCAGGCCGGTCTCCTCCGCGAGCTCCCGCTCGGCCGCCTCGCGTACGTCCTCGCCGGGCTCCAGGCCGCCGCCCGGCGTGAACCACCAGGTGACGCCGGGTGTCGCGGGGTCGGCGCCGTGGAAGAGGAGCAGGCGGTCCCGGCCGTCGAGCAGCAGGATCCGCGACGCCCTGCGCCGCTGTGCCGTCATGGCGGGTCTCCACGCTCCCTTCGTCCGACCCGGTCGTTCCCCCGATCCTGCCACCCGGCGCGGGCGTCCGGGGCGAGGTTCGACAGAGCGGCCCGGGCACGCGCGGTACCGGCCGGGGTCAGGACGGCCGGCGGCGCTTGCGGACCAGACCTGCCGCTCCGCCCACCGCCGAGGTCACCACGACCGTCGCCGCGCCTACAACGGTCGCGTAGAAGGCGGGCTCCAGTGGACCGGGTCCGGCCGGGCCGGGTCCGCCGACCTCGTCGAAGGCGCTGGTACCGGCGAGCAGGCCGGCCCGGCCGAACGGGAGCACGGTGCCCTCGACCCGGGCCTCCACGTCGGCGGCCGGGACGGTCCCGCCGTCGACCTCCAGGTGGACGCGGGAGTCGAGCGAGCCCAGCCGGTTGTCGCCGAGCAGGAACAGGCGGCCCGCCGGAACCGTCACGCTGTAGGAACCGCCCTGCGGGCCCTGCGCCGAGAGGTAGGACTCCTCCACCGGCTTGCCGTTGAGGGTCAGCCGCTGCTGTCCCCCGTCGAAGGCGACCGTGTCACCGCCGACCGCCACGACGCGCTTGACCATGGGTTGTGCGCCCCAGGCCTGGTCACGGAAGATCACCACGTCACCGCGGCCGATGTCCGCGCCGTCGGTCTTCCTGGCCAGCACGGTGTCCCCGACCTGGAGCGTGGGGGCCATCGAGGCAGTCGGGATGTCGTAGGGGCGGTAGTTCACGGCGATCACCGCGAAGCCGCCGATCATCAGGACCAGCCCGAGCCCGAGCAGCACCCCTTGCAGTACGGCTGCGGGCTTGAAGCGGGACCGGGGCTGCGGGGCGGCCGGCTGACGGTCGGGCGCCCGTTCCGCGAGACTGCTCATCGATACCGTCCACCCCTGACAGACCCGGAAACGCTCACGGTGCGCCCGGTCCACGGGCGGAAAACCCGGCGGGCCGTGGCACGTCCGAGCAGATTACTCGTCGGTACCACGGCCCGCGCAAGACCCGGGAACAAGAGGTTCGGTGTCAGGACCGCTTGTCGCGCTCCGCCCGGTTCCGCAGTCGGCGCACCAGCGGGAGCAGGGCGACGGCGCCCACGGCCCCGGCAGCGGCCGGCACCACCGGCGCAGCCGACGCAAGGCCCTTCTGGTCGAAGGTGGCCGGCACCGGAAGCGTCGACCAGTGGTCGATCGGCCACGCCACCACGAAGGCACGCCCGATCACCTCGTCGACGGGGACGGTGCCGCCGCCCGGCTGGTCCATGTGGAACCGCGAGTCGAGCGAGTCCGCGCGGTGGTCACCCATCACCCAGATGCTGTTCTCCGGGACCTTCACCGGGGCGAACGGCTTGGTGCCGCAGGGGGTGTTCCCGGGGAAGACGTACGGCTCGTCGAGCGCGATCCCGTTGACCTTCACCGGGCCTTCGCCCTCGCACTCGACGGTGTCGCCGCCGATCGCGATGACCCGCTTGATCAGGTCCTTCTCGTTGTCGGAGGGCATCAGGCCGACGAAGCTGAGCACTTCCTGGATGCCCCGGACGAAGGAGTTGCTGCTCTCGTTGGTGGGCTCGTCGGCCAGCCAGCCGCCCGGGTCGTGGAACACCACGACCTCGCCGCGCTCCGGCTCGGCACCGAACCACGGGGTGAGCTTGTCCACCAGGACGCGGTCCCCGACCTGAAGCGTGTTCTGCATCGACTCCGACGGAATGGAGAACGCCTGAACGAAGAAGGTCTTGATCACGAGCGCCAGGACCAGGGCGATACCGATCAGGATCGGCAGTTCCTTCCAGAACGAGCGCTGCTTGCGCTCGGTCCGGCCCGACTGCTCCTCCGCCTCGTCGGCCGGCGTGGTCCCACCTCCGGTGTCCTCGGAGGCGTCACCCGCGCCGTCACCGTGCTCGTCGGCGGACTGGGCCGTCGCATCCTCGGCCGAGGCCGAAGGCGCAGTCGACTCCGCGGACCGGGCCGCCCTGCCGCCGGAGCCCTCGGGCTCTCCGGCGCCTGAGCGGGCGCCGATCACCAAATCCCCCACAACGTCTCCTCCCTGCTGTGCGGACGCCCGTGCGTCCGCGCTCACAGTGCCGCACAGCGGGCACCACGCTCCACCACCGACCGTGAACGTCAGGACCACCCCGTCCGGGCGCACCTGACACCAGCACAGCCTTCGAATGCGACCAGTCAACACGGACAGGCCGCACCAGCACTCTTCTCTATCACTCCCGGGCATCCGGCTCGCGGTCCCACACGCGCGACCCGGCCGGTCATCGGCCTGCTCCGACCTACAGTCGGTCCCGCCCCACCCTGCGGCCGACGAGCGGAAGGATGCCCAACACACCCATAACGAGCGGAGGTTCCTCAGGACCCGGCCCAACATCCACGGAGTTCGGCACAGTTCCGCGGGCCCCCGGGCCCTGCGCCACCGAGGAGAGTGAAACCGGCACATCAAGTTGATGGACCCGGCCCAGCGGCCAGGCGATCATGAACGCCCGCCCCACCACTCCGCTCACCGGGATGGTTCCCTGGCCCGGATTCCCCATGTGGAACCGGGAGTCGGCGGACACGTCCCGGTGGTCACCCATGACCCAGAGCCGCCCCTGCGGCACCTTCACCTTGAACGGCTGCCGGGAGGCAGGGTTGCCCGGCGCGAGGTAGGGCTCGTCCAACGCCTTGCCGTTGAGGCTGACCCTGCCCTGCTCGTCGCAGCACTCCACCGTGTCGCCGCCGACTCCGATCACGCGCTTGATCAGGTCCTGCTCGCTGTCCGACGGCAGGAGTCCGACGAAGGTCAGCACCTGCTTGGCCCCGCGCAGGACGGGCCCGTCCGAGGACGGGCCGTGGTGGCCGTTCTCCAGCCAGCCGCCCGGATCCTTGAACACCACCACCTCGCCGCGCTCCGGCTCGGCGCCGAACCAGGGGGTCAGCTTGTCCACCAGCACCCGGTCGCCGATCTGGATGGTCTGCTCCATCGAACCGGAGGGGATCACGAAGACCTGGACCAGGAAGGTCTTCATCACCAGCGCCACCACCAGCGCCACCACGATGATCAGCGGGATCTCCCGCAGATGGGAACGTCTGCGGCGACGGGCCGCCCGTTGGGCGGTGCGCCGACGCTCGGCCCGGCCCCGGACCACCGGCCCGACCTGCTCAGGACCGACCTGCTCAGGACCGGTCCGGCGAGGACCGACGGGTTCGGGCCCCGCCGACTCGGCGCCGACCGGCTCCGGCCAGGACGGCTCCGGTGCTTCCCCTGCCTCTGCCCCTGCCTCTTTCCCCGACCCTGGGGATCCGGTGGACCCGGGGGCCGGACGGTCGACCAGCCGGCCCCTACCTCTGGTCCCCATGACCACCCGTCCCCCCTGTCGCGGCGAACGCCGCCGGCCGGTCCAGGCTGCTCCAGTGCCCGACCGGGTAGACCACCCAGGCGGCCCGCCCGATCACCCTGCCCTCCGGAACGAACCCGCCGCCGGGCTCGCCGAGGTGGTCGCGCGAGTCCCGGGAAGCGGTTCGGTGGTCACCCATCACCCAGAGCTTGCCGGCGGGGACCACCACGTCGAAGGCCACCGCGGACGGCTCGTCCCCCGGCGCCAGGTAGGCGGACTCGTCGACCGGCACGCCGTTCACGGTGATCGGGTGCCCCGGGCCGGCACTCGTGACCCGGTCGCCGCCGACACCGATGACCCGCTTCACGTAGACCGTGTCGCCGGCCGGCGCCAGACCGACGGTCCGGCCGAAGGAGCGAAGCCCGGTCCAGAACCCGTCCCGCTCGACCGGCTTGCGCAGAAAGGAACCCGTGCCGTCGAACACCACCACGTCGCCCCGTTCGGGGTGGCCGCCGAACGCGTAGGACAGCTTGTTCACGATCAGGCGGTCGCCGGGGCGCAGGCTGTTCTCCATCGACGCGGACGGCACCGAGAACGGACGCGCCACGAAGGCGTTGACCAGCAGCAGGACGAACAGGCAGACACCCGTGAGCAGCAGGAGGTCCCGGGACCGCGACCGGGCCGGTTCCTCCGCGTCCTCGGCGATCCCGGCGTCCCCGGCAGTGCCGGCAGTCCCGGCAGCACGCTCCCCGGTGTCTGCCGCGTCCGCGGCGACCCGGTCCGCGGACCTGTCCGCAGAAGCCCCCGCGGAAACGACCGCGGACCGCGTCGGCGAGTCCGCACCGGTGGGTGCGGGACAGCCGTCGCGGTCCGCGGGTGGTTCGTGCGTGCTCATCGGGGGCTGAGCCTACCGTGCGGCAGGCCGGCCCCCCAGAGCGATCCGATCCCCCGGCGGAGCCGGAGGACGGTGGATCAGCGGTCGCGCTTCTCCTTGATCTTCGCGGCCTTGCCGCGGAGGTCACGCAGGTAGTACAGCTTGGCGCGGCGAACCGCACCGCGGGTCACGACCTCGATCTTCTCGACGACCGGGGTGTGCACCGGGAAGGTGCGCTCGACACCGACGTTGAAGCTGACCTTGCGAACGGTGAAGGTCTCACCGACGCCGGCGCCGTGGCGGCGGATGACGACGCCCTGGAAGACCTGGACACGGGAGCGGTTGCCCTCGATGACCCGGACGTGCACCTTCAGGGTGTCACCGGCGCGGAAGGCCGGAATGTCGCTACGCAGCGAAGCCGCGTCGACAGCAGCGAGCTTGTTGCTCATGTTGCTCTCCATCGCAGGCGCCACGGGCCGCCCACGGAAGTTCGTCACAATGGGGTGTGCTGCGGGCCGCATCGGCGACCGGCGGTCCCCCCGTGGCGGGGGCGCCGAACCACGTGACCCCTACGGGAGGAGCCCAGCGACAGACAACAGCGGCCTATTCTTCCACATCACCGGCCGCTGACCGAAATCGGCCGAGCCCCTCGTCCCAGGCCAGGCCGAGGACGCTGAGCGCCTCCCGGTCCTTCTTGTCGAAGGCCCCGTACCGCCAGCGCTCCACGAGGTCCGACCGGTTGGCCAGGGTGCGGGCGAATGCCTGCTCGCGCCGCCAGCGGGCGATCCGGCCGTGGTTGCCGCTCAACAGCACGTCCGGCACCGACCGTCCGCGCCACTCGGCGGGCTTGGTGTACACCGGGCCCTCCAGCAGGTCGGCCATCGCGCCGGGCGCGAAGGAGTCGTCCCGGTGGGACTCGGCGTTGCCGAGCACACCCGGCAGCAGCCGGGCGATCGCCTCGACCATGACCAGGACCGCGACCTCGCCCCCGGCGAGCACGTAGTCGCCGATCGACGCCTCGACGACCGGCATCCGGGTGGCGGCCTCGTCGATCACCCGACGGTCGATGCCCTCGTAGCGGGCGGGGGTGAACGCCAGCCACGGACGACCGGCGAGCTCCTGCGCGAGCTCCTGGGTGAACGGCCGACCGCTCGGGGTGGGCACCACCAGGGTCGGCACCTCCCCCGCCGGGCCCCGGCCGATCACCGCGTCGAGCGCCTCGCCCCACGGTTCGGGCTTCATCACCATGCCCGGGCCGCCGCCGTACGGACTGTCGTCGACGGTCCGGTGCACGTCGTGCGTCCAGTCGCGCAGGTCGTGGACGTGCACGTCGAGCTGGCCGCGAGCGCGGGCCTTGCCGACCAGCGAGATGTTCAGCGGTTCCAGGTACTCGGGGAAGATCGAGACGACGTCGATCCGCATCCCGCTCTGCACCGGCGCGACCCCGGCGACGACACCGGTGGCCTCGACACCGGCACCGCCCTCGGCACCGGACTCGACCTCGGCACCGGACCCGGCACCGGACCCGACACCGACACCGGCATCGGCACCGACGGGAACGGTCGGCTCCTCGGTGGTCACTCCGACTCCTCCCGGCCCTCGGCCGACGCCTCCGGGCCGTCGGCGGGCTCATCGGCCTCGCTCCCGGCGACCTCGGCCCCCGCCGGGTCGATGAGCCCGCCCGGAGGGTCGATCACGGCGCGCTGGTTCTCCAGGTCGATGACCGGCACGATCCGGGTGACGAAGGGCACCAGCACCTCCGTCCCGTCGGCCTTCCTGACCGTGAGCAGGTCCTGGTAGGGCAGGTGGACGACCTCGGTGAGCTCACCGACCGGGGTGCCGTCGAGCAGCACCACGTCCAGGCCGATCAGCTGGTGGTCGTAGTACTCCTCCGGGTCGTCCGGGGTCTCCTCCGGGTCGACCTCGGCGATGAGGACGGTGCCGCGCAGCGCCTCGGCGGCGTTGCGGTCCTTCACGCCGGCGAACCGCAGCAGGAGCCGGCCGCTGTGCACCTTGCCGGACTCGACGGTCAGCGGCCCGGTCGACGCGGGGTCGGTGAGCAGGACGGCACCGGGCCCGAGCCGGAGCTCCGGCTCGTCGGTGCGGACCTCGACACTGACGTCTCCCCTGATGCCGTGGGCGCGGCCGATCTTGCCGACGACGAGCTGCACGGTGATCGTTCTCCTGGGTGAGTGCTTGGGAAGGCTGCCGCGGTGGGCAGCACGAGAAAACGGCGAAGGCCGGCCGGGACGACATGCGTCCCGGCCGGCCTCGAATCCGACGGCTGTCCGAACAACGAACAGCTGCGTCAGCGAATGCTGTCCACGTCGACGAGGTCGACCCGGACGTTGCGACCGCCGAGGGCTCCGACCACGGTGCGCAGTGCGCGCGCCGTGCGGCCGCCCCGGCCGATCACCTTGCCGAGGTCATCGGGGTGCACACGCACCTCGATGGTGTTGCCCCGACGCAGGTTGCGCGAGCGCACCTGCACCTCGTCGGGGTGCTCGACGATGCCCTTCACCAAGTGGTCGAGGGCGTCCTCGATCACGCTCAGGCCTCGGCGGCGGCGTCGGCCTCAGCCTCGACCTTGTCCGACTTCTTGGCCTTCGGGGTGATGGCGACACCGGTGGTGGCGTCCTCGAAGCCGGCGACGGCCTTGGCGAACAGGTGCGAGAAGTCCTCGACCTTCGGCTCGGCGACGAGCAGCGGCGCCGGAGCCGGCAGGCCCTTGAACTTCTGCCAGTCGCCGGTCAGCTTGAGGATGGCGAGAACCGGCTCGGTCGGCTGGGCGCCGACGGACAGCCAGTACTGGGCGCGGTCGGTGTCGACCTCGATCTTCGAGGGGTTGTAGGTCGGCTGGTAGATGCCGATCTCCTCGATCGCGCGACCGTCACGCTTGGTGCGGGCGTCCGCGACGACGATGCGGTAGTGCGGGGAGCGAATCTTGCCGAGACGCTTGAGCTTGATCTTGACTGCCACGGGAGTGGATTCTCCTGGTGTTGACGTGGGTGAGCGGCCCTGCCGTCGCGTGGGGTTGCGAGGTGGGCCGTTCAAGGGACACGCCAGCCGTAGGAGAGAGGGGTCCTGCTCGGCTGCCGAGTACTCAGCTGTCCATTGTGCCATACCGGCGCAGACCGCCTCGCACGAGCCGGGACCGGCCGCCCCTTCGGCGCCCGCCGTGAAGGGGCCCGGAAACAGGTCGACCGGGAGCCCCCGCTCCCGGTCAGCCCAACCACTTCCACATCACTGGCGAATCATTGTCGAACGCCGTCGATCGCTCCGGCCCGGCACGCTGCCCGCACAGCCACCGACCGGTTCCCCGGGTTCCCCGAGCTGTTCCAGCTCCCCGGACTACGCGATCTTGAACGGCTGCTGGCAGGCCCCGCAGACGATGGACGCCTGCGCGAGGACGGACGGAACGACCCGGACGTTGCGGCCGCAGCCGCAGACCGCCTTGACCCGGACGCCACCCCCGGAGGAGCCGTGCCGGGCGGCCGGCCCGCGGAAGGCGCGCGAGGCCCCCTCGCCGGCCACCGCCTCCTGGTGCGCCCCCAGAGCGCGGTCCAGGCGTTCGATGGTCTCGGCGTACCGCTCCTGGGTCTCCTTGAGCATGGTCACCTGGGAGAAGCCGCTACTGGCGTGCGGTTCGACCGGGTGCGCCAGGCCCAGCTCGGAGGCCAGGAGGAGGAAGCGCCGATTGTGGTAGCGGCCGGCCCGCGAGGTGTCCCGGATGTCCCGGGCCGCGGCCAGACCATGGGCAGCCTCGTGGAGGAGCCGCTCGAAACCGAGCCGGGTACCACAGGCCGAGGAGGACTCGCCGATCAACGCCTCGGGAGAGGCGAGGTCGGGGAGGTCCTGATGGTAGGCCTGGATGTCACTCCAGGCGGCGGCCAGTTCGGCCGCGAGAACGAGGGGCTGTGTCGTGCTCACGCTAGACCAACGATGGAGTAGGAGCTGATGTTCCGCGTGTTCCCGTTCCCCGGGAATTCCCAGGAAACTCTCAGGAATGTGCGAGCCCGCGCGAAATGCGCGTTCCGGATCTGACGCAAGACCAACCCCCTGCTGGTTTGGGGCCGCCGAGCTCGGCGAGCCTCGTCAATTCCGTCCGGGGACGGGCTGTCGCCCCCAGGACGTACGGCCCGCGGACCTGTCGAGTTGACAGGGCCACGGGCCGTACACCGTACCGCTATTCCGTTAATACCGGCAGTTGACCGACCAGTAGCGATGCCGACATGTGAGACATGCGCGGAACAAGCCCGGTCAGCGGCCCCGCGAATTCACCGCAGCGCCGGTCAACAGCCGTCAGTCCGCGTCAGTGGATGTCGTATTACGACATCTCTCACGACACATCCCGTACGACACATCACCCACGCCGACAACGCCACCGAGGTACCGCGCCGGTTGCGCACAGTCGTCCGTGGTCGTCCGTCAGTAGGCGCGCGCGACAATCGCGATGTTGCCGTCCTGATCGTCCGTCTGCGGCACCGAACCGTCGGCGGCCACGATGCAGCGCACCGAGACGCCCTGCTCCGCCAGCTTGGCCTCGCCCGCCGGGCCGAGCTCGGCCCAGGAGATGCGGCCCCAGCCGGTGGCGGCGGCCTCGACGGCCTCGTCGAGGTACTTCACGTCGACCGTGCGGGCCACGCGGCGCTCGCGCGACTCGCGCAGCAACTGCGCCTGGTCCTCGTCGAGGATGCCCGGGAGCAGCTCCACCAGGCCGTCGATCGCGACCGGCTCCTTGCCGCCCGGGATCCGGCGGGCCAGCATCGCGGTGCCGTTCTCCAGGTCGCGCGGACCGACCTCGATGCGCAGCGGCACGCCCTTGAGCTCCCAGTCCACGGCGCGGCGGCCGAACGGGGTGTCGGTGCGGTCGTCGACGACCACCCGGATGCCGGCGGCCTCCAGCCGGGCACCGATCTCGCGGACCTTGGCGAGCACCGCGTCGTCGCCCTTGATGGCGAGGACGACGGCCTGGACGGCGGCCAGCCGCGGCGGGACCCGCAGACCGTTGTCGTCACCGTGCGACATGATCAGGCCGCCGACCATGCGGGTCGAGACGCCCCAGGAGGTCTGCCAGACGTACTCGCGCTCGGCGCCCTGCAGCTGGTACGTGGTGTTGAACGCCTTGGCGAAGTTCTGGCCCAGCTCGTGGCTGGTGCCCATCTGCAGCGCCTTGCCGTCACCCATCATGCCTTCGAGGGTGAGGGTGTTGATGGCGCCGGCGAAGCGCTCCTTGGCGGTCTTGCGGCCGAGCACGACGTCGATGCCCAGCACGTTGGTCATGAAGTCGCCGTAGACCTGGGTGTGGATCATCGAGGCGTACTCGCGGGCGTCCTCGTACGTGGCGTGGGCCGTGTGGCCCTCCTGCCAGAGGAACTCGGTGGTGCGCAGGAACACGCGCGGGCGCAGCTCCCAGCGGACCACGTTGGCCCACTGGTTGATCAGCAGGGGCAGGTCGCGGTGGCTCTGCACCCACTTCGAGAAGTACTCGTTGATGATCGTCTCGGAGGTCGGACGGACGACGACCGGCTCCTCCAGCTGCTTGCCGCCGCCGTGGGTCACCACGGCGAGCTCGGGGGCGAAGCCCTCGACGTGCTCCGCCTCCTTGGTCAGGTAGGACTGCGGGATGAACATCGGGAAGTAGGCGTTCTGGGCGCCGGCCTTCTTGATCCGCGCGTCCATCTCCTGCTGCATCCGCTCCCACAGGCCGTAGCCGTACGGTCGGATGACCATGGTGCCGCGCACCGGACCGTTGTCGGCCAGCTCGGCCTTGCTGATGAGGTCCTGGTACCAGCGCGGGAAGTCTTCCGCCTGAGGGGTGAGAACGGGTGCCTTAGCCATGGGGCGAATGGTACGGCGATCCGGCCTTCGACTTCGAATCGATAGCGCGGCGTCTCACCCGGGGGCGCACCACCCCGACACGCGCGCACCACCCCGCACCCCTCTGGACGCCGCGCCCGAGCCGCTGTTCGCTGGAGTGGGGCGGGACTTTGGGGGGCCGGAGCAGCACACCGAAGGACCGGATAGGAGACCGCGATGGCTTCAGCGCGGGTGACCGGCACGACCGTACGACCCACGGGCGCACCACCGCACGACCCGCGCTCGGTGGCCGAACACGCCGCCGCCCGGGCGCGCGACTGGGCGGAGATCCAGGAACGGATGCTGGTGCCGCTCTACGAGGCCGTCCACGACCGTCTGGAGGTCGGTCCCGCCACCAGCGTGCTGGGGCTGGGCTGCCGGTCGGGACTGGCGCTGCTGCTCGCCGCGGGACGCGGTGCGCAGGTCGCCGGCCTGGAGCCGGAGAGCGAGCTGCGCGAGCTGGCCCGCGGCCGTCGGCTGCGGGTGGGGAGCGGGCCCCGGACGGCGGTGGCCGTCGCCCGCTCGGCCTATTCGCTGGTCACTGTTTTCGAGGGGCTCCCCGGATCCGCCGATCCCTACCGGACGGTGGCCGAGGCGGCCCGGCTGACGCTCCCCGGCGGACACGTGGTGCTGGCCTCCTGGGGGCCGCGGGAGCGTTGCGGGAGCGCGGCGGTGCTGGACGTGGCGCGCCGGATGGCCCGGCGCAGCACGGCGCGGGACCCGTTCGAGCTGAGTCCGCCCGGAGCGCTGGAGGACCTGCTGGCCGGAACCGGTCTGCGGCCGGCCGGCGGCGGCCGGGTCGGCTGCCCGTTCGCCTACCCGGACCTGGACAGCGCGGTCCGCGGGCTGCTCTCCACCGGTCTGTACGACGCGGCCGCGGAGTTCTCCGGGCTGCCGCTGGTGGCGAAGGAGCTGGAGGAGGCGCTGCACCCGTACCTGCGGCCGGACGGCACGGTGCGGATGGAGAACGTGTTCCGCTACCTCGTCGCCGAGCGGCCGCGCTGACGGGTCACCGGCGGCGGAACGACAGCGGAACGGCGGCGGAACCGCGGCGGAACCGACGGACCGGGGCGCGCACGACCCGGCGCACGCCCCGGTCGGCCCGCGCCTCTGTCCGCGCACACCTCACCGGCGCAGACCTCGCCGGCGCACACCCGCGCCGCAGCCCCCGCCCCCCGCCCCTCAGTCCAGCGACTTCCGCGGCACCCCCGCCGCCCGGTACGCCTCCTCCTCGTTCAACGTCTCCGCCGCCAGCAGGGCCTCCGCCAGCGCGTCCAGCCGGGACCGCTGCTCGGTCAGCAGCAGCACCGCCTCGTCGTAGCACTCGGAGACGATCCGCCGGGCCTCCTCGTCCACCGCGTCCAGGGTGGTCGGCGCGGCGGAGAGCCCGTACGCACCCTGCGGGTCGGACGGGACGGCGGTGAGCCGGCCGACCCGTTCGCTCATGCCCCAGCGGCCGGCCATGCCGCGGGCGATGTTGGTGACCTGCTCCAGGTCGTTCTCCGCCCCGGTGGTGATGACCCCGTAGACGACCTGCTCGGCGGCCATCCCGCCGAGCGCGCCGATGATCCGGCCGCGCAGGTAGGGCTCGGTGTAGGAGTACCGGTCCGTCTCCGGGGTCGAGAGGGTGACCCCGAGGGCCCGGCCGCGCGGCACGATGGTGATCTTGCGGACCGGGTCCGCGCCCGGCTGGAGCATGCCGAGCAGGGCGTGGCCGCTCTCGTGGTACGCCGTCCGCTCGCGCTCCGCCTGCGGCATGACCAGCGGTCGGACGGCGCCCAGCTGGACCTTCTCCAGCGCGTCCGAGAGGTCGCGCTCCCCGACCGCGTCCTGCCTGCGCTTGACCGCCAGCAGGGCGGCCTCGTTGACCAGGTTGGCCAGTTCGGCGCCGGTCATGCCCGGGGTGACCTTGGCGAGCCGGTTGAGGTCGGCGCCCTCGGCCAGCGGGACGGCCCTGGTGTGGATGCGCAGGATCGCGGCGCGGCCGTCGCGGTCCGGCGGGCTGACGGTGATCCGCCGGTCGAACCGGCCGGGGCGCAGCAGGGCCGGGTCGAGCACGTCGGCCCGGTTGGTGGCGGCGATGACGATGACGCCCTCGGAGCCGGTGAAGCCGTCCATCTCGGTGAGGATCTGGTTGAGCGTCTGCTCGCGCTCGTCGTGGCCGCCCGTGCCGCCACCGCCGCCGCGCTGGCGGCCGATGGTGTCGATCTCGTCGATGAAGACGATCGCCGGGGCGACCTTGCGGGCCTCGGCGAACAGCTCGCGGACCCGGCTGGCGCCGACGCCGACGATCATCTCGATGAACTCCGAGGCGGACGCGGAGAAGAACGGCACGTCGGCCTCGCCCGCGACGGCCCGGGCGAGCAGGGTCTTGCCCGTGCCGGGCGCGCCGCTGAGCAGCACGCCGCGCGGCATCTTGGCGCCGAGCCTGCGGTACTGCTGCGGGTTCTTCAGGAAGTCGACCACTTCGGTGAGCTCGGCCTCGACCTCGTCGATACCGGCCACGTCGGCGAAGGTGGTGCGCTTGCCGGACTCCGCGGTGACCGGCTTCGGCGGGGTCTTGCGGCCGAGCGGGCCGGCGCCCAGGCCGCCGGCCATCCGCCGGGCGAGCAGCACCCAGACCAGGATGAGCAGCAGCATCGGGGCGAGCGAGAACAGCAGGTTGACGAGGAAGCTGCGCTGCTGGACGACCGGTTCGGCGGTGACCTCGACGCCCTGCTGCTGGAGGGCGGCCCAGAGGTCGTCACCGGCGAAGACCGGGCGCTGGGTGTCGAAGTCGGTGTACGTCCCCTTCTCACCGTCCGGCTTGGGCTCGGCGTTCTTGAGGGTTCCCTCGATCGAGTCGCCCTTGGAGTAGATCTTGGTGATGTTGCCCTTGTTCAGCTGGTTGTTGAACTCGGTGTAGGAGATCGTGGTGGCGCCGCCGGGACCGAAGAAGGACAGCAGCAGATCGCTGATCAGGAACACCACGAGGGCGGTGAGGACGAGGCCGATCCAGCCGCCCGGCATCTTGCGGCGCGGGGGTGGCGGCGGAGGGGCGCCCTCGGAGCGCCACGGCTGGTCGGGGGTCTGGCGCGGCGGCACGGGATCGGTCACCCATCGGACAATACGGACATCTGCTCGGGTCCTTCAACCGCAACGCCGCGCCACACACGCCGCACGGACGGCCGCCCCTCCGTACCCGGACGGCCGCCCGCCCGCCCCGGACCGGCTACCCCTCCGAGCCCGGACCGGGCCATTCCTCCGCCGTCAGCGCGAACCGCTCGTGGTCCCGCCACTCGCCCTGGAGGAACAGCATCCGGGGGGTGAACCCCTCGTGCCGGAAGCCCAGCCGCTTGGCCAGCCCGATCGAGCGCCCGTTGTCCGGCTGCACGTTGATCTCCAGCCGGTGCAGGCCGAGACCGTCCTCCGTCTGCGGGGCGAAGCAGCGGTCCAGCACCAGCCGCATGCCCTCCGTCATCCTCCCGGTGCCGGCGAACGGCAGGTAGGAGTCGTAGCCGAGCGAGCCGTTGCAGAACCGGCCCATCACGATGTTGGCCACGTTGACCTTGCCGACCAGCCCACCGGTCTCCCGGTCGACCACCAGGAAGGTCCGCAGACCCGGCCCCTGGCGTTCCAGCAGGTCCGGCAGCCCGTCCGGCTCGACCGGGTTCCACCGCCCGATGTGGTCGGCGGACCGCCGGACCGCCTGGGCGTACGCCACCTCGTCACCGGACCGCGGGGCCCTGATCGTCACTCGCATCCGACCATCATCGGGCATGCGAACGGCCCGCCGCCCGGAGGTTCCGGGCGGCGGGCCGTCGAAGCCGACGACAAGGGCCTACAGCAGGTCCTTGAACTCCTTGGGCAGCTCGAAGTCGGACGGGCCCTTGCCCGCGCCGAGGCCGAACGCACCGCCCTCGGCGGGCGCCTGGCCCGCGCCGGGGCCGAGCGCGCGCCGCTCGGCGGCCGCGGCCTCCTCCTGCGCGCGCTTCAGCGGGTTGCCGCTCTTGCGCTTGCCCTTGGCGGCCGGGGCCTTCTTCGCGGACTTCTTCGCGCCGCCGCCCATCCCCGGGATGCCCGGCATCCCGGGGATGCCCTTGCCGGAGGCCATCGCGGACATCATCTTGCGGGCCTCGAAGAACCGCTCGACCAGGTTGTTGACCTCGCCGACCTGCACACCCGAACCCTTGGCGATACGGGCGCGCCGCGAACCGTTGATGATCTTCGGGTCGGTCCGCTCGGCCGGGGTCATCGACTTGATGATCGCGCCGACCCGGTCGACGTCCTTGTCGTCGATGTTGTTGATCTGCTCGCGGATCTGGCCCATGCCCGGCAGCATGCCGAGCAGCTTGGAGATCGAGCCCATCTTGCGGACCTGCTCCAGCTGGGACAGGAAGTCGTCGAGCGTGAAGTCCTTGCCGCCGCCCTGCAGCTTGGAGGCGATCTTCTCGGCCTCGGCCTGCGAGAAGGTCTGCTCGGCCTTCTCGATCAGCGAGAGGACGTCACCCATGCCCAGGATGCGCGAGGCCATCCGGTCCGGGTGGAAGGCGTCGAAGTCGTCGACCTTCTCGCCGTTGGAGGCGAACATGATCTGCCGGCCGGTGACGTGCGCGACCGAGAGCGCGGCACCGCCACGGGCGTCGCCGTCGAGCTTGGAGAGCACGACACCGGTGAAGTCGACGCCGTCGAGGAAGGCCTGCGCGGTGGTGACCGCGTCCTGGCCGATCATCGCGTCGACGACGAACAGGACCTCGTCCGGGTCGACCGCGGCACGGATGTCGGCGGCCTGCTGCATCAGCTCGGCGTCGATGCCGAGGCGGCCGGCGGTGTCGACGACGACCACGTCGAACTGCTTCTGCTTGGCGTACTCGATCGAGTCCCGCGCCACCTGGACCGGGTCGCCGACGCCGTTGCCCGGCTGCGGGCCGTAGAACGCGACACCGGCGCGCTCGGCGACGACCTGCAGCTGGTTGACCGCGTTGGGGCGCTGGAGGTCGCAGGCGACCAGCAGCGGGGTGTGCTTCTGCTGCTTCAGCCAGTGGCCGAGCTTGCCCGCGAGCGTGGTCTTGCCGGCGCCCTGGAGGCCCGCCAGCATGATCACCGTCGGGCCGTTCTTGGCGAACCGCACCCGTCGGGTCTCGCCGCCGAGGATGGCGATGAGCTCCTCGTTGACGATCTTGATGATCTGCTGGGCCGGGTTCAGCGCACCGGAGACCTCGGAGCCGAGCGCGCGCTCCTTGATCTGCTTGATGAAGGCCCGGACGACCGGCAGCGCGACGTCCGCCTCCAGCAGCGCGATGCGGATCTCGCGGGTGGTGGCGTCGATGTCCGCCTCGCTGAGGCGGCCCTTGCCCCGGAGGTTCTTGAACGTCGCTGCGAGGCGATCGGAAAGGGTGTCGAACACGTCGTCGCGGGTCCTCTGCGGCATCGGTATCAGTACGGTCGTCGCCCCCAAGGGTATCCGGCCGCCCCGGGAGCGGTCTCCACCCGGGCTCGCCGAGCCCCGCCCGAGCCCCGGACCAGCGCCGGACCAGCGCCGGACCGGCCCCGTCCACGCCCCGCCCGTGCCCCTCCCGGGCCCCGGACAAGCCCCCTCCGAGCCTCAGCCCAGCGCCGCCCGGACGGCCGCCGCCACCTCGCCGGCCCGCTGCGCGGCGAGCGGACGGCCCGCCTCGTCGGTCAGGTAGAAGGCGTCGACGGCGTCCGCCCCGAGCGTGGACACGTACGCCGTCCGGACCCGTACCCCGGCACCGTCCAGTGCCCGGCCGATCCGGTGCAGCAGCCCCGGCGCGTCGTGCGCGCGCACCTCCAGCACCGTCGCCGTCGACGAGGCCACCGGCGGCGCCACCGCGACCAGCGGCGGAGGGGTGGGGATGCCCCGCCGGCGCGGCGCCGCGGCGTCCCGCTCGGCGAGCCGGCGCGAGACGTCCAGCGAACCGTCCAGCGCCCGGCGCAGGTCGGCCCGGAGCCGGGCGGCCTCCGGCAGCTCGCCGAACTCGGCCGCCACCGTCCAGGAGAGCAGCAGCACCGGCCCGGCGCCGATCGGGTCCAGCTCCCGCAGTCCGGCCGAGCGGACGGCCAGCCGGTGCAGCGCGAGCACCCCGGCCACGGTGCCGAGCAGACCGGGCCGGTCCGGAACGGCCAGCAGCAGCCGCACGCCCATCGGCTCGGCCCCCGTCTCGTCCACCTCGGCCTGGGCGAGCAGCGAGAGCGCCGGGCCGCCGGTCAGGGCCGCCTCCACGGCGAGCCGCTCCTGTTCGGCGGTCGGCTCGGCCTCGACGGGGTGGGTGTACCTGCGGCCGAAGGCCGCGGGAGGACGGGCCCCGGCGAGCCGGGCGGCGGCCCGCTCGGCCAGGCCGTCCACCAGCGAGGCCCGCCAGCGGCTCCACGCGGCCGGGCCGGTGGCCAGTGCGTCGGCCTCGGTCAGCGCGTGCAGGAGTTCCAGCTGCGGCAGGGTGGTGACCACCTTGGTGATCGCGTCGACGGTCGCCGGGTCGTCCGGGTCCCGCCTGGTCGCGGTGTCCACCAGGGTCAGGTGGTGGCGGACCAGCACCGCGAGGGTCTCCACCGACTCCGGGTCGAAGCCCATCCGGGCCGCCACGTCGCGGACGATCACCTCGCCGGCCTCGCTGTGGTCACCGGGCCAGCCCTTGCCGATGTCGTGCAGCAGCGCGGCGACGAGCAGCAGGTCGGGCCGGGCCACCCGGCGGGTCATCGCGGCGGCCCGCACCGCCGTCTCCACCAGGTGCCGGTCCACCGTCCAGCGGTGCACCGCGTTGCGTTGCGGACGGCACCGGACCCGCTCCCAGTCCGGCAGCAGCCGGGTGATCAGCCCCTCGGCCTCCAGCGCCTCCCAGACCGGCAGGCAGGCCTCGCCCGCACCGAGCAGGGTGACGAGCTGCTCGCGCGCCTCGTCCGGCCAGGGCACCGGCAGCGGGCGGCATTCGGCGGCCAGCCTGCGCACGGTCGCGTAGGAGACGGTCAGGCCGTTCTGGGCGGCGGCCGCCGCGGCGCGCAGCGACAGCACCGGGTCGGCGGCGGGGCGCGCGCCCTGGGCGAGCACCGCCTCGCCGTCCTGCTCGACCACGCCCTCGGCGAGCGGCCGGCGGTCGACCGCGCCCCGGGCCACCGCGCCCGCACCGCGCCCGGACCCGCCGAACGGGCCGGCGAACGGGA
The DNA here is from genome assembly GCF_036290945.1 of Streptomyces sp. BE303. NCBI lineage: Bacteria > Bacillati > Actinomycetota > Actinomycetes > Kitasatosporales > Streptomycetaceae > Streptomyces > Streptomyces sp. BE303. The sequence goes on along the minus strand of NZ_JAQYWZ010000884.1, from coordinate 47,494 downwards.
AGGGGAGCCGGTGCGGGCGCCGGCCCCGGGCCGAGCGGCCGGCCAGCACCCGGTCCACCGCCCGCCAGGTAACGTCGCCCGCGTAGGCGATGGTCCGGGCCGCCTCGTAGACCTGGCGCAGCAGGGTGTCCGCGTCCAGGACGCCGAGCCGCTCGGCGACCTGGTCCTGGTCCTGCAGGCTGAGCCGTTCGGTGGCCCGGCCGGTGACCAGGTGCAGGGCGTCGCGGACGTCGGCCAGCCGGAGCGCGGCGGCGTCCAGACCGTCCCGGGGCGCGTCGGCCAGCCAGGTCGCGGCGACGGCGTTGAGCGCGACCACGTCGCGCAGGCCGCCGCGGGCCTCCTTGAGGTCGGGCTCCAGCAGGAAGGACAGCTCGCCGTGCCGTTCGGCCCGCTCGCGGCCGAGTTCGCGCAGTTCGGGCAGGCGTTTCGGGGCGCTCGCCCGCCAGTCGGCGAGGACGGCGGAGCGCAGTGCGGCGGTGAGTTCCGGGTCGCCGGCCACGTGCCGCGCGTCCAGCAGGCCGATCTGCGCCTTGAGGTCGGCGGCGGCGACCGACCGGGCCTCGGCCGGGGTGCGGACGGAGTGGTCGAGCGCGGCGCCGGCGTCCCAGACCGGGTACCAGAGGCGCTCGGGCAGCGCCGGGTCGAGCGGGCCCTCGTGCAGCAGCAGGACGTCGAGGTCGCTGCGCGGGGAGAGTTCGCCGCGCCCGTAGCCGCCGACCGCGACCAGGGCGACGCCGCCGGGGGCTCCGGCCGCCTCCAGCAGGCCGGCCAGCCAGTCGTCGGTGAGCGCGGACAGCGCGGCGCGCCGGTCCCGGCCGCCGGGACCGGGAGCGGCCAGCAGCCGGGCCCGGGCGGCGACGTGGTCGAGGGTGCCACCGCCGGAGTCGTCGTGGGAGTCGTCGCGGAGGTCGTCGGTTCCGGTAGCCATGCGAAGTCCCCGTCCGTGGTCGTGCGGGTGGAGCGAGCGGCGCCGATACGCCGTCAGCGGACCTGCGACCGGGGGTGGTCGCAGGCCCGCCTACGTGATCATCCGAATGCTAGGGCGTTCCTAGAGGGCGTCGGGGCCGCGTTCACCGGTCCGGACCCGGACGGCGGTGTCGACGGGGACCGCCCAGACCTTGCCGTCGCCGATCTTGCCGGTCCGGGCGGCCTTCACCAGGACGTCGATCAGCTGGTCGGCGTCGTCGTCCTCCACCAGGACCTCGATTCTGACCTTGGGCACCAGGTCCACGGTGTACTCCGCACCACGGTAGACCTCGGTGTGGCCGCGCTGGCGGCCGTAGCCGCTGGCCTCGGTGACGGTCAGGCCGTGCACGCCGAAGGCCTGCAGTGCGGCCTTCACCTCGTCCAGGCGGTAGGGCTTGATGACGGCGGTGATGAGCTTCATCAGGCGTCGACCTCGGTCTTCTCGGTGCTCTTCGGAGCGACGGCGGGGGCGGCACCGGCAGGAGCACCGGCGGCGGGGGCGGCTGCGACGACCGAGGCGGCCGGGGCGTGCGCGGTCCGGGCGAGGCCGGCGCCCAGGGCGCTGAAGTCGTACGCGGACTCGGCGTGCTCGGCCTGGTCGATGCCGGCGACCTCGACCTCCTCGGCGACCCGGAAGCCGATGGTGCGGTCGATCGCCTTGGCGAGCAGCCAGGAGAGCACGAAGGAGTACGCGCCGACCACGGCCACGCCCATCGCCTGCTTGCCGAGCTGCTCCAGCCCGCCGCCGTAGAACAGGCCCTTGGCGGTCTGGCCGACGGTGCCGGTGGCGAAGAGGCCGACCAGCAGCGAGCCGATCGCCCCGCCGACGGCGTGCACACCGACCACGTCGAGCGAGTCGTCGAAGCCGAAGCGGTACTTGAGGCTGATCGCGGCGGCGCAGGCCGCACCGGCGATCAGGCCGATCGCCACCGCGCCGAGCGGGGAGACCGAACCGCAGGCGGGGGTGATGGCGACCAGACCGGCCACCGCGCCGGAGGCGGCGCCCAGCGTGGTGAACGCGCCGTGCCGCAGCTTCTCGTAGATCAGCCAGCCGACCAGCGCGGCCGCCGTGGCGACCTGGGTGTTGATCAGGGCCATCGCCGCGACGCCGTTGGCGGCCAGGGCCGAGCCCGCGTTGAAGCCGAACCAGCCGAACCAGAGCAGCCCGGAGCCGAGCATCACCAGCGGCAGGCTGTGCGGGCGCATCGGGTCCTTGCGGAAGCCGACCCGCTTGCCGAGCACCAGGCAGAGCGCCAGGCCCGCGACGCCGGCGTTGATGTGGACGGCGGTGCCGCCGGCGAAGTCGATCACGCCGTTGCGGTCGCCGAGCCAGCCGCCGTTGCCGCCGTCGAAGAAGAACACCCAGTGCGCGACCGGGAAGTAGACGACGGTCACCCAGAGTCCGACGAACAGGCCCCAGGCCGCGAACCGGGCGCGGTCCGCGATCGCCCCGCTGATCAGGGCCGGGGTGATGATGGCGAACATCAGCTGGAAGGACGAGAACGCGGTGACCGGGATCGTTCCGGCGAGATCGGTGACGCCGATGCCGCGCATCCCGAGGAAGTCCAGGTTGCCGATCAGTCCGGCGCCCGCGTCGGGGCCGAAACTGAGCGAGTACCCGTAGAGGACCCAGAGCACGCTGACGATGCCGAGCGAGAGGAAGCTCATCGCCAGCATGTTGAGGGTGCTCTTGGCCCGGACCATCCCTCCGTAGAAGAAGGCCAGCCCCGGGGTCATCACCATGACCAGGGCCGCACTGATGAGCACGAAGGCGGTGTCGCCCGCGCTGAAGCCGTCCGGCATCGGCGTCTCCTCTGAGTGGAAGCCGCTCCGCACCCGGGTTTCCTGTCCCGTGTACCCGGGGCGTCGGCGATGAGAAGGAGAGTGCCGAAGGCTGGTTTCGGCCGATGCGGCCGGTTGTTTCGCGGCGGTGACGAGGGCGACACCGGGGTTACGCCCGCGTGAACCCCGGCCACGCCGGACCGCCGGACGGGTTACCGTACGGCCGCTCCGCACGGGGCGTGCCGGATACGCCACCGACCGTACCGGCGGCGGCCGGTACGGTCGGCGGAGCGTGACGGGAGCGGCGGGTCAGACCACCGAGACGTACTCGGGAATGTCCTGAACCACCCGCTCCTGGAGCCGGCTGACCGCGTCGACGCCCTGGAACCGGACGGCGGCGGCCTCGGTGGTCTTGCGGACCCGGGAGTTCAGCCGCTCGGAGCGGACCTTGGTGGCGATGTCGACCGCCTGCTCGGCGAAGACGGCGGCCTGCTCCGGCTCCTTCTGCAGCAGGTGCACGCTGGCCATGCCGATCAGGTTGAAGGCGTACGAGCGGACGTGGTCGCCGTCCTGCCGGAACAGGTCGACCGCCCGCTCCATCACGGGCGCGGACATCGAGGCGTACAGCTCGGACTGGTCGGAGTGGTAGGCGAGGTCGCGGAAGGAGTGCGCGTTCTCCGCGTTCAGCTCGGCCGGCGAGAAGAACTTCAGCCAGTCCGGGTCGCCGTCGCCCTCGCGGATGTCGGTGAAGGTGTCCTCGGCCAGCCGGACCGCCCGGGCGCAACGGTTCACCTCGCCGATGGTCGCGTAGGCGCGCGCCTCCATCGCGTACAGCAGCGACTGCTGGCGCGGGGTGGCGGTGTCACGGCTGCCGTACTGGGCGAGGTGGATCAGCTCCAGCGCGTCCTCGCCCCGGTTGAGGTGGATCATCTGGCGGCTCATGTCGGTGAGGATCAGCGCGCCGAACGGGCGGTCGCCGGCCTCCTTCGCGGCGTGCAGCGCCAGCACGTAGTACTTCTGCGCGCTGGGGTGCATGCCGACGTCGTAGGACATCCAGCCGGCCAGGTGGGCCAGCTCGGCGGTGAGCCGGAACAGCCGCCGGGTGGTCTGTTCGGGGTAGGTCTCCTGGAGCAGGTCGGTGACCTCGTGGAGCTGGCCGACCACGGCCTTGCGGCGCAGTCCGCCGCCGTTCTGCGCGTCCCACTGCCGGAACATGACCGTGGTCTGCTCCAGCAGTTCCAGCTCGGGCTCGGAGAGCCGGCCGGTGAAGGGCTCGCCGCCGTTGGCGGCGGTGAGGATCGGGGTGGGCGTGCCGTTCGGGCCGGGGGCGAGCCAGCGCTGCATCGGCTCGATCAGCGCGGCACCGGCGGTCAGGGCGAGCGAGGTGCCCAGGAAGCCCCGCCGGTTGAGCATGAGGTCGCTGCGCGAGTAGTCGCTGATCAGCTGGACGGTCTGGGGGGCGCTCCAGGGCAGGTCGACGCCGCCGCCGACGGTGGAGACCGGGATGGCCGCGCGCAGGCCGAGGTCCTCGATGGAGACCACGGAGCCGAAGCGCTCGGAGAACAGTTCCGACATGATCTTCGGGATCGGCTCGCGGGGCTGCTCGCCGTCGAGCCAGCGGCGCACCCGCGAGGTGTCGGTGGAGACGTGGTGGGCGCCGATCTGGCGAGCCCGTCGGTTGACCTGACGCGCCAACTCGCCCTTGGACCAACCGCTCCGGGCGAACCACGTGGTCAGCTTCTCGTTGGGTTGCTTCTCTGCCATGGGAACGTCCCCATCCCGCCCGGCCCCTGCTGCGGGGCCCCCGATCGTGACCGCCCGACGGTTGCGGGCTCTTACCGGTGCCGAACCTGCGGCGCCACCGCCGCCGGACTCACCGTCAGCTCCCCAACTCCCGGCTCCCCAGCGCCCGGAGCGGACTCCCCGACGAGGTCCGTGTGCTGAACGTAATGCCCCGCGTACCGTCCGGGGGAGCGGCCCTGGCGAAACGCCACCTTTCGCCACCCCCAGGAGTGAACCGAACCGAGTCGGCACGCGCTTGACTAGGTAGTCCCGACGGTCCGGCATATGCGGGCCGCCAAGTCCCCACCGGCACCCGGCCCTTCACGACAATGCGCCCCAGCCACAGGCGAGTTTGCCGTGCGCGCCGATCGACGCCCACCCCGCCCGCACGACGATCCGGCATCGGTGCCGCCCGCCACAAGGCGGCGCCCGAGGCACACCACCGCAACAGGCGCACTCCGCGCGCTGCGCGCCGCCACCGCACCACGCACCACGCACCAGACAATCAACACAAAGTCACCGTCCCGTAACCATCGGCGACGAGAACCTGTTGGGGGAGGCATGGACAACCTGTTCGGCGAACTTCGACTGGGGCACCTTCGGCTGGCACCGCTGGGCGTGCGCCGCCGCACCCGCGTCACCGCGGGCCAGGCGGCCGCGGAGTACACCGGCCGGTGGGGCTGGGCCGTCGTCGTCGGCGAGCCGGCCCGCGCAGCCACCACCCCGGCCGACTGCCACTGCGGCACCCCGCGTTGCGCCGCTCCCGGTCTGCACCCCGTACCCGGCGGCGGACCCTCCGCCCGCCCCGGCCCGGACGTCTCCGTCCTGTTCCCCACCGGCCGCGCCTTCGACGTGCTGGACGTCCCCGAGCAGGCCGGGCTGCAGGCGCTGGTCCGGCTGGAACGGATGGGCACCCAGGTCGGCCCGGTCCTCGCCGCACCCACCGGTCGGCTGCAGTTCCTGGTCGCGGCCGGCACCGCCCGCCGGCTGCCGGACCTGCTGTACCGGATGGGCTGGGACGACGCCGCGCTCGACCTCACCTGCCACGGCGAGGGCAGCTTCGTCGCCGCCCCGCCCACCGTGCTGGGCGCCCTCGGCCCGGTCCGCTGGCTGCGCCGCCCCACCCGGGACAACGCCGGCTGCCCGCCCGAGGCCCGACTGCTGCTCGGCACCCTCGCCTACGCCTGCCACCGCGGCCGGGAGCGCACCGCCGAACCCGCCTGGATGGCCGGCTGATCGTCCGCCGGCCCCGGCCCGAACCACGTGCCGGGCCCGGCACGGCACGGCACGGCCCGGCACGGCACGGACCTCGGTCGGCAGGCCGGAGCGGCGAGCGGGGTCACCGGACACGACCCGGACACGCCGAAGGGCCCGCCCCTCACGGAGCGGACCCTTCTCGGAAGGACCGGGCGGGCCGGGGTCAGTCCCCGATCAGCGCGTCCACGAACGCACCCGGCTCGAACGGCGCCAGGTCGTCCGCACCCTCGCCGAGCCCGATCAGCTTCACCGGGACGCCCAGCTCGCGCTGGACCGCGACCACGATGCCGCCCTTGGCGGTGCCGTCCAGCTTGGTCAGCACGATGCCGGTGATGTCGACCACCTCGGCGAAGACACGGGCCTGGACGAGCCCGTTCTGACCGGTGGTGGCGTCCAGGACGAGCAGCACCTCGTCCACCGGACCGTGCTTCTCGATCACCCGCTTGACCTTGCCCAGCTCGTCCATCAGGCCGGTCTTGGTGTGCAGCCGGCCCGCGGTGTCCACGAGCACGGTGTCGACGCCCTCGGCGATGCCCTCCTTGACCGCGTCGAACGCGATCGAGGCCGGGTCGCCGCCCTCGGGCCCGCGCACGGTGCGCGCGCCGACCCGCTCGCCCCAGGTCTGCAGCTGGTCTGCGGCGGCGGCGCGGAAGGTGTCGGCCGCGCCGAGCACCACCGTGCGGCCGTCGGCGACCAGCACCCGGGCCAGCTTGCCGGTGGTGGTGGTCTTGCCGACGCCGTTGACGCCGACCACCAGGACGACGGCCGGACCCTCCTCGTGCCTGGTGGAGTGGACCGTGCGGTCGGCGTCCTTGCCGATCAGCTCGACCAGCTCCTCGCGGAGCAGCCCGCGCAGCTCGTCCGGGGTGCGGGTGCCGAGCACCTTCACCCGGGTGCGCAGCCGCTCGACCAGCTCCTGGGTGGGGGCGACGCCGACGTCGGCGATCAGCAGGGTCTCCTCGATCTCCTCCCAGGTGTCCTCGTCGAGGTGCTCGCGCGAGAGCAGCGAGAGCAGGCCCTTGCCGAGCGAGTTCTGCGAACGGGAGAGCCGGGAGCGCAGCCGGACCAGCCGGCCGGCGGTGGGCTCGGGGACGTCGAGGGCCGGAACCTCCTCGGCCACGGACGGTCCGGGGACGGCCTCGTCCTCGGCCTCGGGGAGCTCCACCTCCTCGACGGTGCGACGGGGCTCCTCGGTCGGCGGCGCGGCCTCCTCGCCGACGGCGGGCTCGCGCGGGGTCGGGGGCGCCGTGATGACCGGCGCCTGCGACTTCGGGGGCAGCTGCTGGCGTCGTCTGCCGGAAACGACGAGTCCGGCGATCGCTCCGACGGCGACCACCGCGATGACTACGGCAAGAATCACGTATTCCATAACCCGTCCAGTATCCGTGACGGGGGCCCGGACGGACCGCAGGCGGCTAGACCGTTGTGCTACCGATGGCGTCCGGCCGTTCCCGGACCCCTTCGCCGGCCCGGCGTCCGGGGGTCGTCCCCCCGCGCAGGCGCTGGCTGATCACCTGGGAGATGCCGTCCCCCTTCATGGTCACCCCGTACAGGGCGTCGGCGGACTCCATGGTCAGCTTCTGGTGGGTGATCACGATCAGCTGGGAGCTCTCCCGGAGCTCCTCCATGATCCCGATCAGCCGCCGCAGGTTGCTCTCGTCCAGCGCGGCCTCCACCTCGTCCATCACGTAGAACGGGCTGGGCCGGGCCTTGAAGATCGAGACCAGCAGCGCCACCGCGGTCAGCGAGCGCTCGCCCCCGGAGAGCAGCGAGAGCCGCTTGACCCTCTTGCCGGGCGGACGGGCCTCCACCTCGACGCCGGTGGTCAGCATGGAGTCGGGGTCGGTGAGCACGAGCCGGCCCTCCCCGCCGGGGAAGAGCCGGGAGAAGACGCCTTCGAACTGCGCCGCGGTGTCGTGGTAGGCGGAGGTGAACAGCTGCTCCACCCGTTGGTCGACGTCCTTGACGATGTCGAGCAGGTCGCGCCGGCTCCGCTTGAGGTCGTCGAGCTGCTCGCCGAGGAAGGTGTGGCGCTCCTCCAGGGCGGCGAACTCCTCCAGCGCCAGCGGGTTGACCTTGCCGAGCTGCTGGTACGCCTTCTCCGCCGCCCGCAGCCGCTTCTCCTGCTCGGACCGGACGTACGGACGCGCCTCCCCCGGCTCCTGCCCCTCCTCGGGCGTGGACGGCGGGACGAGCCGGTCCGGCCCGTAGGAGGCCAGCAGTTCGCCCCCCTCGATGCCGAACTCCTCCAGCGCGCGGGACTCCAGCTGCTCGATCCGCAGCCGCTTCTCGGCCCGCAGCACCTCGTCCCGGTGGCCCGCGTCGACCAACTTGTCCAGCTCGTCCTTGAGTTCGCGCCCGAGTTCGCGGTGCTCCCTCAGCTCCGCCTCACGCGAGGCGCGCGCCTGCTCGACCGCGGCCCGGCCGGCGTCCGCGCGGGCCAGCGACACCTCCAGGCAGGCCGCCAGCTGCCGGGCGCCCGCCGCGACGGCGTTCGCGACGCCCTCGTCGTGCGCGGCCCGTCGGCGGCGCTCGGCCGCCCGGGCGCGCGCCTCGCGCTCGGCGCGGGCGGCCCGTTCCAGCTGATCGGCCCGGCCCGCCAGGGCGCGGACCCGCTCCTCGTGGGTGCGGACCGCGAGCCGGGCCTCCAGTTCGGCCTGCCGGGCGGCGGTCGCGCCGGCTGCCAGCCGTTGCTGCTCGGCGGGATCGGGCTCGTCCTCCCCCGCGGCGGCCGACTCCTCGGCCGCGGCGAGACGTTCGGCCAGTTCCTCGGCGGTGGCGAGCAGCCGGTCGAGCCCGTCCTCGGCGCGGACGGCGGCGGCCGTGAGCCGCTCGGCCTCGCCGACGGCCGCCCGGGCCTGGCCGCCGAGCCGGCCGAGTGTGCCCGCGACCTCGGCCCGGTCGCGTTCCCGCTGCCGCTGCCGGAGGGCGAGTCGGTCGAGTTCGGCCGCCGACTCGCTCCGCTGCTCGGTCAGTTCGGCCAGACGTTCGGCCGACTCGGCGCAGCGGACGGCGAGTTCGCCGAGCGCGCGGGCCGTCTCGTCCACCGCCGCCCGGGTCTCCAGCAGGCTGGGCGCGCCGCCGGAGCCGCCGTGCGCGAAGCCCGCGCCGAGCCGGTCGCCCTGTGCGGTGACGGCGGCCACCCCGGGGTGCGCGGCGACCAGGCGGACGGCGTCGTCCAGCGAGTCGACCACCGCGACTCCGGAGAGCAGTTCGCCCACGGCGGGCAGCAACCCGGCCGGTCCGTCGACGAGTTCGGCGGCCCAGCGGGCACCGGGCGGCAACTCCCCGACCGGGCGGGTGGGTTCGGGCGCGCCGGCGATCAGCAGGGCGGCCCGGCCGGCGTCCTCCGCGCGCAGCAGTCGGAGCGCGCCGGCCGCCGCGGCGGGCGAGTCGACGGCCACCGCGTCCGCCGCCGCGCCGAACGCGGCGGCGAGGGCGGTCTCGTGGCCGGGGGCGATCCGCAGCAGCGCGGCCGCCGGGCCGAGCAGCCCGGCCAGCCGGTCGCCCGCGGCCAGCAGCGCGCCGCTGCCGTCCTTGCGGCGCAGGCCGAGCGCCAGCGCCTCGTGCCGGGCGGTCAGTCCGGCCCGCTCGCGTTCGGCGGCGCCGGCCGCCTCGCGCGCGGCCACGAGGTCCCGCTCGACGGCGGCGAGCCGCTCCCGGGCGGTCTCGTGCGCGGTGTCGGCCCGTTCGTCCTCGGCCGAGGTGTCGACCCGGGACGCCAGCTCCTCGTGCTCGCACCGGGCGGCCTCGGCACGCTGCATCGCCTCGTCCCGGGCCTCGGCGAGCCGGCCGGTCTCGGCCTCGGCGGCGGCGGCCCTGGAACGCGCGGCGGCGGCCTGCCCCTGCAGCCGGGCCAGCCCCTCCCGGCGGTCGGCGATCGCCCGGGCGGCGTCCTTGAGCCGCCGTTCCTCGGCGGCGAGGTCGCGCTCCAGCTCGCCCTTGGTCTCGACCGCCTCGGCCAGCGCGTACCGGGCCTCCTCCAGCGCCCCGGCCAGCGCGGCCTCCTCCTCGCGGACCCGTTCGGCCTCCTGCTCCGACTCCTCCGGGTCCCGTCCGCGCCGTTCCTCGGTCCGTCCGCCGGCCACCGCGTGCCGGGCCCGGGCCTCGGCCAGCCCGATGGTGCCGCGGGTCCGCTCGGCCAGCGCGGAGAGCAGGTACCAGGTCTGCCGGGCCGCCTCCAGACCCGGTCCGAGCTGCTGGACCTGGGCCTCCAGCACGGCCTCGCGGCCGATCGCCCGGCCCAGTTCCTGTTCGACGGTGGAGCGGCGCAGGCGCAGCGCGAGTTCGTCGGCGATCTCGGCCTCGACCGCCCGGCGCAGGGCGAGCAGGTCGTCGGCGAGCAGCCGGAGCCGGGCGTCGCGCAGGTCGGCCTGGATGCCGGCGGCGCGCCGGGCGATCCGGGCCTGCCGGCCGAGCGGGCCGAGCTGGCGGCGGAGTTCGGCCACCAGGTCCTGGACGCGGTTGAGGTTGACCTGCATCGCGTCCAGCTTCCGGAGCGCCTTCTCCTTGCGCTTGCGGTGCTTCAGGACGCCGGCCGCCTCCTCGATGAAGGCGCGGCGGCCCATCGGGTCGGCGTGCAGGACGGAGTCGAGCTGACCCTGGCCGACGATGACGTGCATCTCGCGGCCGATGCCGGAGTCGGAGAGGAGTTCCTGGATGTCGAGCAGCCGGCAGGTGTCGCCGTTGAGCGCGTACTCGCTGCCGCCGTTGCGGAACATCGTCCGGGTGATGGTCACCTCGGCGTACTCGATCGGCAGGGCGCCGTCGGAGTTGTCGATGGTGAGGCTGACCTCGGCGCGGCCGAGCGGGGCGCGCCCGCTGGTCCCGGCGAAGATGACGTCCTCCATCTTGCCGCCGCGCAGCGACTTGGCACCCTGCTCGCCCATCACCCAGGAGAGCGCGTCGACGACGTTGGACTTGCCGGAGCCGTTGGGCCCGACCACGCAGGTGATGCCGGGTTCGAACCGCAGGGTGGTGGCGGAGGCGAAGGACTTGAACCCGCGCAGCGTCAGGCTCTTCAGGTGCACGCGCCGGTCTCCTCACATCGCTCACCGGGCTCTGCGGCGACTGTATCCGCCCGCACCTGCGGCGATCGTGCCCGGACACACCGGTCGGACCGGCCGGTCCGGCCCCGGGCCACCGGACCGCCACCACACCGCGCCGGGCGCGGCGCCGGTCCCCGGCCACCGGGCGCCGGGCGCCGTCCCGAAACGCTCCGGACACGACGAAGGGACGCCACGCGGGGCGTCCCTTGCAAGCTGCGTCCCTTTCGGGGCGGCTCAGTGCACAACGACGTCGATCGAGGGATCGGGCGGGACTCAGGTGAGAGCCGGCTCCCGCTGGTCCAGATCGATGCTGCTGAGCAGCGAGTGCTCGTCAGCGACAGCGGTGAGAGCGTCGTTCTCGGCCTGCATCCGAATGAGCTCGGATTCAAGATCCTGAACGCGCTGCTGCAGCCGTCGCATCTCGGAGAGCATTCGCGGGTCGGGGCCGCCGACGTACCCGAGAAGCGCCTTTGCCATGATGAATGGTCCTCCACGCTGAGTGACCGAACCGGAACGGAACAGGTCTAGGGGGAAGGGGGACGCACGCGCGTCGCGCCCCGGCAGTGCTGGCTGGGCACTACGGCACAACCGCCGTGAGCTGGGCTCACGAGGGCATGCGCCTGCCGGGATAACGCGGTCGTGTGCGCGGGTTTCCAGCGTCTCACCAAAGACGGTACGGGTCAACACGATCACCGCACGCTACCGCGCCCCTGTCACCTGCCTGGCGGTGTGGTCACGCCGGGCGGTCGCGGGGAGGTCCACCACGAGCTCGTGGATCATCGTCCGATGCGGAGTCAACCACGAGTCTGCCCGGATGGCAACCGTACGACACCGCCAGTTGCCGATCCTTTCGCACGGGTTCCGGACCCGGCCAGGGCCGGAACCGGACCGGGTCCGGCTCAGCGGATCTCGAAGCCCTCGTAACCCGTGCCGACGGCGGTCCAGATCTCGGTCACCCCGGCGACCCGGCCCGGTGTGCCGGCGCCCCTGAGCAGGGCGAGCAGCTGTTCGCAGTCGACGGCGACGCCCTCGGCCACCACCTGCACCCGGCCGTCGCCGAGGTTGCTCGCGTAGCCGGTGAGGCCGATCTCCAGCGCCCGCGCCCTGGTCCACCAGCGGAAGCCGACCTGCTGGACCTTGCCCCGCACCCAGGCGGTGACCCGGACCGGCTCGTCACTGTGGGCGTCGCGACCGTGCATGCCCCCGACCCTATCCGGCGGGGCGACGGCCCGCGTCACGGCGCCGTCGGGCCCTCCGTCGTCCAGCCCGGGCTGTGGACCTCGATCCGCAGGTCCGCGCGGCGCCCCTGCTCGCCGCAGGTGCGGCACACCCAGGCCGGGTCGTACGGGTGCGGTTCGTGCCCCTGCGGGTCGTGCTCCAGGCCGACCGGGGGCTCCGGCATCAGCCACCGGTCGCCCCAGCCGAGCAGGGCCTGGCTGAGGGGCGCGAGGTCGCGGCCCGCCTCCGTCAGGTGGTACTCGTACCGGGGCGGGCGTTCGCTGTACGCGCGCCGTTCGACCACGCCGGCCTCTTCCAGCGCGCGCAGCCGGGCGGTGAGCCGGTCGCGGGGCGCCCCGGTGTTCCGGGCGATCCGGTCGAACCGGTGGTTGCCGTAGAACAGCTCCCGCACGGCGAGCAGCGCCCACTTCTCCCCCACCACGTGCAGCGCGGCGGCGATCGAGCAGGGCCGCCCCGGCAGGGCGGGCGCGGCGGGAACGGCTGAAGGGGTGCGGGGCGTCACGTCCTCCACCTTCCCATACCGGGTTGCCTTCTCAAACCCGTACGGCCGGGGCTCCGGAGCCGCGCCGGACACCGATCAGCGGGTCGGATCCGGCGCCGTCCGGGCCACTCCCCGGACGGACGCCGCGGCCCCGCCGGTCGTCCGGCGGGGCCGCGGGCCGGTCGTCGCACCGGCCGGAGCCGAACGAGGGAGTCAGAACCCTCCGCCGAAGTCGCCTCCGCCACCGCCACCGAAGTCGCCGCCGCCACCGCCCCCGTAGTCGCCGCCGCCGAACCCGCCGTCGAAGTCGGAGGAGTTGTAGTCGGCCCCGGAGACGTCGCCGCCCTCGTAGCCGGAACCGGCGTCGCCCGCGCCGGCCGCGTAGGCCGGGGTGGCCATCATCGAACCGAGCATCGTGCCGACCAGCAGGCCCGGCAGCAGCCCGCCGCCGCCGAAGCCGCCGAAGTAGCCGCCCGCCCAGGGCCCGTACGCCGGTCCGGCGTTCCAGTACGGCTGCGGCCCGTGCTCGGTCGGGACGGTCCGGATGTCCGGGGCCTGCCCGGCCGCCAGCCGCTCCGCGTCGGCGCGGCAGACCGGGACGGTGCGCGCCGCGCCGTCCGCCGGGGCCCAGTCGGCGTCCTGCACCGACGGGCCGTGCCGCGGGTCGAAGAAGCACGGCGGACGCCGCTCCGGCAGCGGCCTGCTCTCCCGCCGGGCCTCCAGGGTGGCCAGCGCGAACCGGCCGTCCTCCAGCGCCTCGGTGACCGGCTTCACGTCGTGCGGTCCCCTGGCCTCGTCCATCAGACGCTTGGCCCGGTCATAGGAGTCCAGGGCGTGGGTGTAGTCGCCGCGCTGCACGTCGTCCGCGTCCGCGGCACCCGGGTCGAAGTCGAGCCGGTCGAGCTCCTCGCCGTAGGCCGTGATGTCCTCGTCGACGACCCGTCGCAGCTGTGCGAGTTCGGCCCGGCGCTGCTCCTCCTTGCGCCGCTTCGCGCGGCGGAAGAGCAGGAAGACGCCGGTACCGGCCAGTGCGAGCAGGGCCAGCGGGACCACGATCGCGGCGGTCGAGGCGCCGCCCGCACCGCTGTTCACACCGTTCCCCTTGACCTGCGGGGCGGCGGTGTCGACGAAGTCGTCGAGGGTGGCGCCGATGTCGCCGGGGTGCGAGCGGAAGGAGGCGCCCGCGATCCGTTCGGCGCTCTCGCTGGCCAGCGCGGCCCGGTCCGAGCGGGCCTGGAACTGGTCGCCGCGCCAGACGGCGTAGGTACCGGTGATGCCGACCTTGGTCCGCAGGTCGTCGAAGACCGTCTGGGCGCCGTAGGGAGCCGCGGCCGGGACCACCGCGACGAAGATCGGCTTGTCGGTCTTGCGGATCTTCTCGGTCAGCGCGTCGGCCTGCCCCTGGTCGAACCGGCCGGCCATAGCCGGGTCGACGTACACCCGGCCCTGCTTGAGCGTGGCGGCCGCGTCGTCCAGCCCGCCCGCCGCCGAGGCCGCCGGCGTCACCAGGAGCAGCAACCCGAGCAGCAGCCCGAGCAGCGCCGCCACCAGGGCCGGCGGCCCGGCGGCCCGGGAACGTCGTCGAGCAAGGGTTCTCATGCCATCGACGCTACCTCTCCGGACCCTCCGGCACGGCATACCCGTCGGGTACGGCCTGCCGGGTGACCCCCACCGTCCGCCGGGGTGCGTCCCCTCCCCGGGGATGATCTCTACCCGGGCGGGTCCCTGAGCCGGGCGGGCGGCGGGAACCCGGCCACCTGCCCGGACGTACGTTCCGGCGGGTCACCGCAGCTCGCGACGACCACCGGGGGGCGGTCCGACCGTACTCCGCGACCGGGCATAGTGGTGGCCGTACGGCCCGTTCATGACCTTCTCTTGACCATTCCTCCCGCACTCCTCTCCTCCCGCATTCCTCTCGATCGGAGCACAGCGTGTTGATCGGCCTCGTCACCGCCGTGGCGGCCTCCGCCTGCTACGGCATCGGCTCGGTCCTGCAGGCCGTCGGATCACGCCGCTCCGCCCGGGAGGAGGCCGCCAAGGGCGCCTCCGCCGCCGGGACCACCGCGCACGGCGGGCCGAGCCTCTCCTCCACCGCCAAGGCGGCCGTGACCTGGGAGTTCATCCTCGGCACGGTGCTGGACTTCATCGGCTTCGGCCTCGGCGCGCTGGCCGCCCGGCTGCTGCCGCTGTTCCTCTCCCAGACCATCATCAGCGCCAACCTGGTGATCACCGCGGTGCTGTCGATCAAGCTGCTCGGGATCCGGCTCAAGCAGCTGGAGTGGGTGTCGATCGGCGTGCTCTGCTCGGCGCTGGTGCTGCTGGCGGTCTCGGCCGGACCGGAGGGCGGCCACCACGCCGCGATGGCCTTCCACTGGGGGCTGCTGGCGATCACCACCGTGCTGCTGGTCGGCGGTGGCCTGCTGGTCCGCCGGATGGGGGCCAACGGCGCGATCGTCGCCGGCCTGCTCTCCGGTCTGGGCTTCGGCGCGCTCGGCGTCGGCGTGCGCATCCTCAACGGGATCGAGCCGTTCGAGCTCGGCGCGCTGCTCTCCGACCCGGCCCTGTACGCGATCCTCGTCGGCGGCATCGGCGGCATGTACGTGCACACCGTGGCGCTGCAGATCGGCTCGGTGAACGGGGCCACCGCGGCCCTGGTCGTCGGTGAGACGGTGCTGCCCGGCGCGGTCGGCGTGCTCTGGCTCGGCGACTCCTCGAAGGCCGGGCTCGGCTGGCTCGGCGTGGCCGGCTTCCTGCTCTCGGTGGTCGCGGCGGTCGGCGTCGCCTACTTCGGCCAGGACACCCACGGCGCGCCCGAAGCCGAACGGCCGCAGCCCGAACTCGCCAAGCACTGAGGCCGCTCAGCCCCCGCTGCGGACCCGCGGCACCCGCTGGCAGCGGGGGCAGAAGTAGCTGGACCGGTTCATCCAGGCGGCCCGCCGGATCGGCGTCCCGCAGCGCCGGCACGGCTCCTGCTCGCGGCCGTAGGCGTCCAGGTCCCGGGAGAAGTAGCCGCTCTCGCCGTTCACGTTGACGTACAGGCTGTCGAAACTGGTGCCGCCGACGGCCAGCGCCGCGGACATCACGTCCCGGGCGTTGGCCAGCAGCAGCAGCGCCTGCGGGCGGGTGAGGGACCCGGTCGGGCGGTCGTAGTGCAGCCGGGTGCGCCAGAGCGCCTCGTCCGCGTAGATGTTGCCGACCCCGCTGATCAGCGTCTGGTCCAGCAGCGCGCGCTTGACGGTGGTGCGCCTGAGGCGCAGCGCGGTCACGAAGGCGGCGTCGTCGAAGCGCGGGTCGAGCGGGTCGCGGGCGATGTGCGCGATGGAGACCGGGGTGCCCTCCGGGTCGCCGTCCTCGGCCTCCTCGACCGCCAGCCCGCCGAAGGTCCGCTGGTCGACGAAGCGCAGCTCGCGCCCGCCGTCGCCGAACCGCAGCCGGACCCGCAGGTGCTTCTCGTCCGGCGCGGACGGGTCCTGGACGAGCAGCTGGCCGCTCATCCCGAGGTGGCCGATCAGCGCGAACCCGGCCCCGGTGCCGGCGAGCGGCACCCACAGGTACTTGCCCCGCCGCTGCGCGGTGCCGAGGGTGGTGCCGGTGAGCCGGGCGGTGAAGTCGGCCGCGCCGGCCTGCTGGCGCCGCACCGCACGCGGGTGCAGCACCTCGACCCCGGCCACGGTCCGTCCGGCGACCCAGTTCGCCAGACCGCGGCGGACGACCTCGACCTCGGGAAGTTCGGGCACGGGAACAAGCCTCCTGCGACGGGGAACTGCGTCTGCTGGAGGAAGGCTACTGCGTGCTCAGGCGCCGCCGGGCAGGCGGTCGGCGTACTTCTCCTTGATCGCCCGCCAGGCGCTCTCCGCGGCCTTCTGCTCGGCTTCCTTCTTCGAGCGGCCGACGCCGCTGCCGAAGTCCTCGCCGGCCACCCGGGCCGCCGCGGTGAAGGTCTTCTCGTGGTCCGGACCGGATTCCTCGACCACGTACTCCGGCACTCCGATGCCCACCGAGGCGGTGAGCTCCTGGAGGCTGGTCTTCCAGTCCAGGCCCGCGCCCAGCTGAGAGGATTCCTCGATCAGCGGGTCGAACAGCCGGTGGACGAACTCGGTGGCCGCGTCCAGACCCTGGTCCAGGTAGACGGCGCCGATCACGGCCTCGACGGTGTCGGCGAGGATCGACGACTTGTCGCGGCCGCCGGTGCCCTCCTCGCCCTTGCCGAGCCGGATGAACGTGCCGAGCTCCAGGCCGCGTCCGACGTCGGCGAGCGCGCGCGAGTTGACCACCGCGGCGCGCAGCTTGGCGAGCGTGCCCTCCGGGACGTCCGGGTGGACGCGGTAGAGGGTGTCGGTCACCACCAGGCCCAGCACCGAGTCGCCGAGGAACTCCAGGCGCTCGTTGGTGGGCAGCCCGCCGTTCTCGTACGCGTACGAGCGGTGGGTCAGGGCACGCACCAGAAGGGCGCGCTCGAGCGTGTACCCGAGGCGCCCTTCCAGGACGTCGTATTCGGTCGAAGCCGGCCCGCCGGCCTTTCCGCCACCCGAAGGAGCCTTCGTTGCGGTGGTCGCCTTGCGGGAAGAGTTACCGTCCGACATCGATCCGTGCACCCCGCCGATCAGACCGAGAGGACCTGGCGACGGTTGTACGTGCCGCAGCTCGGGCACGCGATGTGACCCAGCTTCGGCTCGTGGCAGCGGTCGCACGCCACGAGGGCCGGGACAACGGCCTTCCAGTTGGACCGACGGTGGCGCGTGTTGCTGCGCGACATCTTCCGCTTCGGAACAGCCACGGCTACTTCTCCTGGTTCTCGGCGAGACCCTCACGGGTGTCGCTGTACTTGATTCCGTCACCCTCGTCGCCAGGGGCGGCGGAGAGTCCCTGCAGAGCCGCCCACCGGGGGTCGGCGGCGTCGTGGTGGTGCGCCGGGTCGTCGCTCAGGCGCGCTCCGCACTCGGAGCACAGGCCCAGGCAGTCTTCCTGGCACACCGGCTGCAGCGGCAGTGCGAGCACCACCGCGTCACGCAGCACCGGCCGGAGGTCGAAGTAGTCGCCCTCCAGACGGTAAGTCTCTTCTTCCGAGTCCTCTTCGAGGTCCTCGGTCCCGGCGGTCCGGGCGCGATGGCGCTCGTCGGACTCCGGGTAGTAGTACAGCTCCTGGAAGTCCACGTCGAGGTCGAACTCGACCGGCTCCAGGCACCGTACACACTCGCCCTCGACCACGGTCTCGGCGGTGCCGGTCACCAGCACGCCCTCGACCACGGACTCCAGGCGGAGCTCCAGAACCATCTCACTCTTCTCGGGAACACCGATCACGTCGATGATCCCCAGGCCCTCGGGGGCCTCCAGGGTCCGGCTCACCTTGCGCAGCGCACCCGGACGACGGCCCAGCTCGTGCGTGTCGAACACGAGGGGGTCGCGGTGGTCGAGGCGGTTCAAGGTGTCCTGACTTCCTGAGAAAACTGATGTGCGGCGCCACTCATCGAATGGATGCGCGGGCAGACCGACGGCCCGACACGGAGAGGCCGGAGTGGTCAGACTACCGGAGTCTCCGGCCAGGCCCAACTTCGCTCCCGGCCACTACCTCCCGCCGAGCTCCCGGAGCCGGGTCATGTCGATCATGCTGGTGTCGAAGAAGCTGGTCTCGTCCAGGCCGGGCTGCGCCTGCTGCGGAAGGGCCGGCGGGTTGGCCGGCGGCTGCGGGTAGCCGGCCCCGGCCTCGGGCTGGGGGTTGCCCCAGGCGTCGTACTGCTGGGCGGCGTACCCCTGGTGCTGGGGCGGGTAGTCGTACCCGCCCTGCTGGCCCTGCCGGCCCTCCGGGTAGCCGGGTTGCTGCACGTGCTGGACCTGCTGCGCGTGCTGGATCTGCGGGACCTGCTGGCCGTAGCCGTACTGGCCGGCGTACGGGTCGCCCCCCTGGCCGATCGCCGGGTCGAAGCCGCCGCCGTACACCTCCGCGTACTGGCCGCCGCCCTGCTGCGCGGCCGCGTACTGGTCGGCCCCCGGGGACTGCCAGCCCGCCGCCGCCGGGGCCTGCTCCGGCCAGCTCTGCTGCTGCGGAACCTCCTCGCGGTACCACGCGATGTCGGCACCGTCGGCGTCCCCGGCGAAGCCCGCGGCGACCGCCTCGGCCCGCTCCTTGGCCTGCTGCGCCTGGTCGGCGGCGGCCAGGTAGGCGCCCAGCTCGTCGATCGGCCGCTTGCCGAGCAGCTTGTCGCGGCCCTTGCCGACCGCCTCCAGGGTCGCGCTGAGCACGTTCTCCAGGGTGGCGAGCTTCACATCGACGTACTCGTCGACCTCGGGGCTCGGGCTGGTCCGCTGCGGCCGGAACTCCTCGCCGTCGCTCTCGCCGTCGAAGTCGTTCTCGAAGACGCTCGCGTCGCCGCGCAGCTTGGTCCGGCCGCGGCCGACGGCGCCGAGCGTCTTGGTGAGCACGACCTCGAAGTTGGCCAGCTTGCTGTCCACGTAGTCGTCGGCCTCGGCGCGCTTGGTGTCGACCTCGGCGCGGGCCTCGACGAGGATCCGGTCGGCCTCGGCCTGGGCGCGGCGGACCACCTCGGTGTCGGAGATCAGCGAGCCCCGTTCGGCGTGCGCCCCCTGGATGATCCGGTCGGCCTCGGACTGGGCGTCCGCGACCACCGACTCGTGGTCGGCCATCACCGACTGGGCCTGGGCCAACTCGGCGGGCAGTGCCGAGCGCAGGTCCTGGAGCAGGCCGACCAGCTCGGCCCGGTTCACCACGCAGGAGGCCGACATGGGCATCGAGCGGGCGTTCTCGACGGCGGCCACGATCTCGTCGACCTTGTTCTGCACGTCCACGGGGCTTCGTCTTTCCGTGTGCCGCCGACGGTCCGGCGGAGGCAGCGCCCGGCGCGGTGCACCTCACCGCAGGGCAGGAATACAGACTGTACGGCCACGGCGGGGCGAGGTCACAACGTCCGGACGGGGCCGACCACCCACCTGACCGACATACCGTGACGAACCGGCAGAAACGGACCGGAGGTCACCACCGGACCCACCCCGCGGGCCGGCCGCCCCGTCGCGCGCTACCGCCCGGCGCGCCGCTCGGCGATCCGCTCGACCAGGCGGCCGTGCACCGTCTCCGGCAGCAGGTGCGAGACGTCGCCGCCGTACGAGGCCACCTCCTTGACCAGCGTCGAGGAGAGGAAGCTGTACGTCGGCGACGTCGGCACGAAGAGCGTCTCGACGCCGGTCAGCCCGTGGTTCATCTGGGCCATCTGCAGCTCGTAGTCGAAGTCGCTGACGGCGCGCAGGCCCTTGATGATCGCCGGGATGTCCCGCTCCCGGCAGAAGTCCACCAGCAGGCCGAGGTGCGACTCGACCACGACGTTCCCGTACTGCGCGGTGGTCTCCTCGATCAGCGCGATCCGCTCCTCGACGCTGAACATGCCCTCCTTGTTGCGGTTGATCAACACCGCGACGTGCACCACGTCGTACAGCTTCGAGGCCCGCTCGATGATGTCGAGGTGACCGTTGGTGATCGGGTCGAACGATCCGGGGCAGACGGCACGGCGCATGGCGTTGGTGCTCCCTCATGGGGTGACGAGACTGCTGCGGGCCTCGGCCCGCTACGGGTGGCGACGGGTCTCGGCGGCGGCGCGACCGTACCAGAGGGTGCCCTCGCCGTACCGGCGCGAGCGCAGTACCTCGAAGCCCTCCGGCCAGCCGAACTCGCCGCCCCGGGTGCTGCGCTCCACGGTGACGAGTGCGTCGGCCGCGAGCCAGCCCCCGGCCGACAGTGTGATCAGCATCTCGCGCACCTCGTCGTCGGTGACGACGTACGGCGGGTCGAGGAAGACGAGGTCGTACGGAGCCTCCGGAGCCGGCCCGGCGATCACCTTCTCCGCCCTGGCGGCCTTCACCAGCGCGCCCGGCAGTCCGATCGTCCGGACGTTCTCCCGGATCACCCGGGCCGCCTGGGCGTCGGCCTCGACCAGCAGCACGTGCTCGGCGCCGCGCGACAGCGCCTCCAGGCCGACCGCGCCGGACCCGCCGAACAGGTCCAGCATCCGGATGCCGTGCAGGGTGCCGCGCAGCGCCTCCAGGGTGGAGAACATCGCCTCGCGGGCCTTGTCGGAGGTCGGGCGGGTGCCCCGACCGGGCGGTACGGCCAGTCGGCGGCCGCCGGCCGCCCCGGCGATCACGCGGGTCATGGTGGTGGGAGGTCCTTTCGTCGCTGCCCGACCACGCTATACGGGCCGGGCCCCGCCGGTCCGACCGGCGGGGCCCTCCCCCCTCACTTCAGCTCGTCACCGCGGACGCCGCGCCCCCGTCGCGCCCCCGTCGCACCCACGGACCGGATGCCGGCTACTCCCCCGCCGCCTGGGCCGGGACGGCCGCGCCGAGCAGCGTCGGCGAGGCGTAGCGGGACCAGGAGAGGCAGCCGTCGGGCGGGCAGTACTCGGGGCGGCGCGGGTCGTGGCCGAGCTCCCGCAGCTTGGTGCGGACGGAGTCGGGCGTACGGCCGAAGCGGGCGGCGATCCGGGCGACGGTCTCGTTCTCGTGGAACCGCCGGACCAGTTCCTCCTCGTGCTGCGGCACCCAGGGGGCGCCGTGTCCGGGGTAGAGCTCGCGCAGCACGTCACGGTCGGGGATGGGCTCGGAGACGTCGGCGACGATCGCCAGGGCCCGGAGCGCCCGGTTGAGCGCGATCCGGAGCGAGGCGACGTCCTCGACCGGCAGCCGCAGCCGTCCGGAGGCGAGCGGCGCGGCCGCTTCCCCCTCGCGCCAGCCGGTGAGGGTGAGGGTGACCTCGCGGTCGTCGTCGCTGGCGAGTTCGATCCGGAAGACCTTGTCGCCCAGCGGGAGCTCGTTGAGATGACGGAATGCCATGGCAAAACCCCCAAGTGTCGCGCCAGGAACGCACCTTGGGGGTGCGTCCTGAACACCTTCATTCTCTCCCGGGGGTCTGACAGTCGGGCTCTGCCGAGCGGGCCTCAGCCCTTCTCCAGATACTCCGCACGGTCCTCGTCGAGCAGGCTCGCCAGCGCGGTGCGCAGCTCCGGGTGGGCGGTCAGCCCGGGGTCCTCGGCGACCAGCCGGGTGGCCTCGGTGCGGGCGGTCACGATGACCTCCTCGTCCTCCAGCACCGAGAGCACCTTGAGCGAGGACTTCACACCCGACTGCGCCTGGCCCAGGACGTCGCCCTCGCGGCGCTGTTCGAGGTCGATCCGGGACAGCTGGAAGCCGTCCAGCGTGCCGGCCACCGCGTCCAGCCGGGCCCGGGCGGCGCTGCCCGCGGGCATGTCGCTGACCAGCAGGCAGAGCCCGGCGGCGGAGCCGCGCCCGACCCGGCCGCGGAGCTGGTGGAGCTGGGAGACGCCGAACCGGTCCGCGTCCATGATCACCATCACGGTGGAGTTCGGGACGTTGACGCCGACCTCGATCACCGTGGTCGCGACCAGCACGTCCACCGCGCCGGCCGTGAACCGGCGCATCACGTCGTCCTTGGCCTCGGGCGTCAGCTGGCCGTGCAGGATCTCCACCCGCAGCCCGGCCAGCGGGCCCCCGACCAGCTTCGCGGCGGTCTCCACGACGGAGAGCGGGGGCCGCCGCTCGTCGCTCGCGGCGCCCTCGTCCGGTGCGTCGTCGGTGAGGTCCTCCAGCTCGTCCTCGGCCCGGCGCCGCTTCTTCGCGCCCTTCGCGGCCTTCAGGTCGGCGGGCTCCTCGTCCCCGATCCGGGGGCAGACCACGTACGCCTGGTGGCCCCGGGTCACCTCCTCGCGGACCCGCTCCCAGGCCCGCGCCAGGAAGTTGGGCTTCTCGACGGCCGGGACGACGTGGGTGGAGATGGGCGAGCGGCCGGCCGGAAGCTGGTCCAGCACGGAGGTCTCCAAGTCCCCGAAGACGGTCATCGCGACGGTGCGCGGGATCGGGGTGGCGGTCATCACCAGCAGGTGCGGCGGCTGGTCGCCCTTGGCGCGCAGCGCGTCGCGCTGCTCGACGCCGAAGCGGTGCTGCTCGTCGACCACGACCAGGCCGAGGTCCTGGAACTGCACCTTGTCCTCGATCAGCGCGTGGGTGCCGATCGCGATGCCGGCGTCCCCGCAGGCCATGTCGAGCAGCACCTGGCGGCGGGCCGGGACGCCCATCGAGCCGGTGAGCAGCGCCACCCGGGTGCCCAGGTCGGAGCCGCCGAGCAGACCGCCCTCGGCCAGGTCGCCCATCATCTCGACGATCGAGCGGTGGTGCTGCTGGGCCAGGACCTCGGTGGGCGCGAGCAGCACCGCCTGTCCGCCGGCGTCCACCACGGCGAGCATGGCGCGCAGCGCGACCAGGGTCTTGCCGGAGCCGACCTCGCCCTGGAGCAGGCGGTGCATCGGGTGTTCGCCCGCCAGGTCGGCGGCGATCTCCGCGGAGACCTTCTGCTGGCCCTCCGTGAGGGTGAACGGCAGCCGGGCGTCGAAGGCGTCGAGCAGGCCGCCCTCCCGGGCCCTGCGCGGCTTGGCGGGCAGGGCGGAGTCGGCGGCCCGGCGCTGCGCGAGGGCGACCTGGAGGACGAACGCCTCGTCCCAGCGGAGCCGTTCCTGGGCGCGTTCGCGGTCGGCCTGGTTGCGCGGGCGGTGGATCAGTTCGAGCGCCTCGGGCAGCGGGATCAGGTCGTGCCGCTCGCGCAGTTCGGCGGGGAGCGGCTCGCCGACGTCGGACAGGTGCTTGGTGAGCGCCGTCTCGACGCAGAGCGAGAGCTTCCAGCTGGGCATCTGGGCGCTGGCGCCGTACACGGGGATGAGCCGGCCGGCGAACTGCTGGGCGGCGCCGGCGTCCGCGTCCGCGTCGAGCAGCTGGTAGTCCGGCGAGACCAGCTGGCGGGTGCGGTTGAAGACGCCCACCTTGCCCGCGAACAGGCCCTGGGAGCCGCCCTTCAGCTCCTTCTGCCGCCAGCCCTGGTTGAAGAAGACCAGCGAGAGCCGGCTGCGGCCGTCGGTGACGACGACCTCCAGCCGGTCGCCCTTGCGCCCGCGGAACGGGATCAGGGTGACCTTCTCGACCCTGGCCAGCACGGTGACGTGCTCGTCGATCTCCAGCTCGTCCAGGCTGGTGAGCTGGCCGCGTTCGACGTAGCGGCGCGGGTAGTGGTGCAGCAGGTCCCCGACCGTGCGCAGCTTGAGGCTGTCGGCGAGCACCTTGGCGGTCCGGTCGCCGACGAGCTTGGTCAGTGGTTCATCGAGAGCGCCCATCAGGGCCTTGTTTACACCACGGGACCGACAGACCGGCCCTCACTCCGCCGACGCGCCCTCCGGCCGCCCCGGTCCGGCGCGGCCCGCGGAGCCGCCCGCGGAGCCGCCTCACTCCACGCCGATGAGCAGCGGCGCCGACTCCTGGCCGCCGTGGAAGACCACCGCGTCCACCTCGGGCCGCCGGTGCCGGGCGTGCGCGACCATCCGCTCGGCCAGCCCCTCGGGCGCGCCCTCCCCGAGGATCAGGGTGACCAGTTCGCCGCCGGCGCCGAGCATCCGGTCCAGCACGCTCGTGCCGACCTCGGCCAGCCCGGTGCCGATCACCGCGACGTCCCCGTCGATCAGGCCGAGCACGTCGCCGGCCTGGCAGACCCCGGCCATGGTCCAGGACTCCCCCTCGGCGACCGCCAGTTCGGCGTACCGGGTGGCGCCGGCCGCGGAGGTCATGGCGACCACGTCCTCGTCGAAGCGCCGGGCGGACTCGTGCACGGCGAGCGCGGCCAGGCCCTGGACCGGCGACCGGGTGGGCAGGACGGCGATCCGGACGCCCTCCTCGCGCAGCTGGTCGGCGGCGGCGCCCGCGGCGGCCCGCAGCTCCGGGTCGTTGAGCAGCAGCACGACCTCGCGGGCGGCGGACCGGCGGACGGCGGCGGTGAGTTCGGCGCTGGCCGGCGGGCGGCCGGGCTCGGCGTGCAGCACGACCGCGCCGGCCTGCTCGCAGAGTTCGGCAAGGCCCGCGCCCGAGACCACCGAGAGCACCGCGCGGGTGCGCCGCTCGGCCTCGCCGCGGTCGGCGGCGGTGCCGGCCCGGGCGGCGGCCTCGGCGAAGTGGGTGATCCGGATCTGGTGCGGACGCCCGGCCCCGACCCCGGCCTCGACGGCGGCGCCCGCGTCGTCCACGTGGACGTGCACGTTCCAGAGTCCGTCGCCGCCGCCGACCACCAGCGAGTCACCGAGACCCGCCAGCCGTTCGCGCAGCGCCGGCAGGGCCTCGTCGGGGGCGTCCAGCAGGTAGATGACCTCGAACGCGGGGTGGCCCGGCCCGGGCGGGCGGACGTGTCCGGAGCAGCTCTCCACCACGTGGAGGTCCCCGCGCAGGGCGACCGGGCCCATCGGCTGGTGCCCGGCCACCGCGTCGGCGAGCGCGCCGAGGACGGCGACCAGGCCGCGGCCCCCGGCGTCCACCACCCCGTTCTCGGCGAGCACGGCGAGCTGTTCGGGGGTGCGCCGCAGCGCGTCCCGGGCGGCCCGGTACGCGGTGTCGGCGACCTGGCCGAGCCCCGCACCGGCCCGGCCCGCCTCCCGGGCGGCGACCCGGGCGACGGTGAGCAGGGTGCCCTCGACCGGCTCGGCGACGGCCTGGTAGGCGGAGTCGGCGGCCCGTTGGAGGGCGGCCCGCAGCTGGTCGGCGCCGCCGCCCTCGGCGAGCATCTCGGCGGTGCCGCGCAGCCACTGGGCGAGGATCACCCCGGAGTTGCCGCGGGCGCCGACCAGCGCGCCGCGGGCCATCGCCCGGGCGGTCTCGGCGAGCCCCGGCACCCCGCCCGGTCCCGGGTCGGCGAACCGGCTCTCCACCGCCGCGGCGGCCGACTCGACGGTCAGGTACAGGTTGGTGCCGGTGTCGCCGTCCGGGACGGGATAGACGTTGAGTGCGTCGATCTCCTCACGGGCCTGGCCGAGCGCGCGCAGGGCCAGCTGGCACCAGCTGCGCACGGCCGGGGCGTCGAGCGTGTGCAGCACCAGGTCTCCTCCGGATGGGACGCCGTGATGGCCTGAGGGTGAACGGCGAGGGGTGATACCGGCAGGTTATCGGGGGCCGCGGGACGGTGCCCGGAGCGGCGGGCAGAGCGATCACTCGGCCGGTCGTGGTAGTTTCGTTGAACGGAAGCAAGCGTTGTATGCTCTTCCGGTTGCCTGGAACAGGTTCAGGCTCACCCTTCGGCCCGGTCCGGTTCACGCGAGTGCTCCGCTGGTCCAGCGGGGTTTTCGAACGTAAATGATCTGAAGTCTTGGAGTGACTCCTGTGGCTGCCAACTGCGACGTCTGCGGCAAGGGGCCGGGCTTCGGCAACAGCATCTCCCACTCTCACCGCCGTACCCCCCGTCGTTGGAACCCCAACATTCAGACGGTGCGCGCTGTGATTGGGCGGACGCCGAAGCGGCTCAACGTCTGCACCTCGTGCATCAAGGCCGGTAAGGTCTCGCGCTGACGCGCAGACCGGTACGCCGGTCCTCCAGCAAGCCGGTTCATCCTCGGATGAGCCGGCTTCCTGTTTGCCCGGCGAACCCCGCCGACCCTTCCGCCGATGGGCGGGCCCCCGGGCCCGCCCATCGGTCTTTCCGGTCGGTTCAGCGCCAACGCCAGGCGTGGTCGACCGGCCCGATCCCGCCTCCCAGCGCGAACCCGCCGGCGATCGCGCCGGTGATGTACTCCTTCGCGGAGGCCACGGCCTCCGGCAGCGGCTCGCCCTTGGCCAGTCCGGAGGCGATCGCGCTGGCCAGCGTGCAGCCCGTGCCGTGGGTGTGCCGGTTGTCGTGGCGCGGTGCCCGGAACCAGTACTCCTCCCCCGCGCCGCCGTGGAGCAGGTCGGCCGCGTCGCCCTCCAGGTGGCCGCCCTTGACCAGCACCCAGCGCGGCCCGAGGTCGAGCAGCGCCTTGGCCGCGTCCGCCATCTGCGCCTCGTTCTCCACGGTGCGCCCGGTGAGCTGCGTCACCTCGTGCAGGTTGGGCGTGGCGAGGGTGGCGACCGGCAGCAGCTTCTCGCGGACGGTCACGACGGCCTCGGCGGCGAGCAGCGCGTCGCCGTGCTTGGAGACGCCGACCGGGTCGACCACGACGGGCACGTCGACGTCGACCAGCAGTCCGGCGACGGTCTCCACCAGTTCGACGGAGGCGAGCATGCCGGTCTTCACGGCCTGGACGCCGATGTCGTCCACCACGCTGCGGAACTGGGCGCGGACGGCCTCGGCGGGGAGTTCCCAGTAGCCCTGGACGCCGAGCGAGTTCTGCGCGGTGACGGCCGTGATCACGCTCATGCCGTGGACGCCGAGGGCGAGCATCGCCTTGAGGTCGGCCTGGATGCCGGCGCCGCCGCCGGAGTCGGAGCCGGCCACCGTGAGGACGCGGGGAGGTGCGGCGGAGGGGCCGCCCGGCGACGGGCGGCCGCCGGGGGCGGGGGTGGAGGACGGGAGCGACATGCCCTCCAACCTACCGGCGCCGGTTCAGAGCACCGCCTCCGACTCCGCCCAGCGGTCCTCCGGCACGGTCTTGAGCCGGGTGACGGCCTCGGCGACCGGCACCAGGCGGATCTCGCCCCGGCGCAGCGCGGTGAAGTGGCCGAACGCGCCCTGGTGGACGGCCTCGACCGCGTGCCAGCCGAACCGGGTGGCGAGCACCCGGTCCCGGGCGGTCGGGGTGCCGCCGCGCTGGGTGTGGCCGAGGATGACCGGGCGGGCCTCCTTGCCGAGCAGGTTCTCCAGCTCGTGGGCGAGCCGGTTGCCGATCCCGCCGAAGGTGCGGTGCCCGAACCGGTCGACCTCGCCGTGGTCGAAGCGCATGGTGCCGGGCATCGGTGCGGCGCCCTCGGCGACGGCGATGATGGCGAACTTCTTGCCGCGGGCGAAGCGGTCCTCGACCATCCGGGCCACCCCCTCGATGTCGAACGGCTTCTCCGGGATGAGGATGCCGTGCGCGCCGCCCGCCATGCCGGCGGTGAGGGTGATCCAGCCGGTGTGCCGGCCCATCAACTCGACCACCATGACGCGCTGGTGGGATTCGGCGGTGGTCTTCAGCCGGTCGATCGCCTCGGTCGCGACGTGCACCGCGGTGTCGAAGCCGAAGGTGACGTCGGTGGCGTCGATGTCGTTGTCGATGGTCTTGGGCACCCCGACCACGGGGAGTCCGGCGTCGCTGAACATCTTGGCGGCGGTGAGCGTGCCCTCGCCGCCGATCGCGATCAGCGCGTCGATGCCGATGTCGCGGGCGAGGGCCTTGGCGTTCTCCACCGCCCAGGCGATCCGGTCGCGCTGCACCCGGGCCGAGCCGAGGATGGTGCCGCCGAGGGTCAGCAGGCCGGTGACGTCGTCGTGGGAGACCGGGCGGGTGCGGCCCTCGATCAGGCCGAGGAAGCCGTCCTCGATGCCGACGATCTCGTCGCCGTGCACATCGGTTCCCCGGTGCACCACGGAACGGATCACCGCGTTCAGGCCGGGGCAGTCGCCGCCGCTGGTCAGGACACCGATACGCATGGTGGTGTGCTCTCCCGCTCCGAAGTGGTTCAGACCACAGTGGTTCAGACCACTCACGCCGAAGACGGGCGGTCCGGATGCGGCAAGCCTACGCGCTCGGCCCGTCCGGAGCCGGATCGCGGGACGTACCCGGAGCGTCGCGCGCCCTCGGCCGCGCCCCGTTCCCGCCCCCGTTCCCGCCCCCGGCGGGGCGTCAACCCACCGGCCCCGCACGTCCGTCGGCCGCCGGGCCGGCCGACCCACGGAACGACCGACCCTTGAACGGCCGTTCCCGGAACGGCCGGTCCCGCAACGGCCGAGCGCAGGTGGCCGACCGCCCTCACTCCGAGAAGTGGTCCCAGCCGCCGACCCGGTCCCAGGCCTCGCCGTCCACCGTCACCCGGCCGCCGCGCGCCGCCCGGGCCCGCCCCACGACCTCACCGACCACCCGCCAGCGGGCGGGCAGTTGGACCCCGCGCGGGAAGGTCGCCACGATCGCGTGGTCCTCGCCGCCGGAGAGCACCCAGACCAGCGGGTCCACCCCGACCGCCTGCCCGATGTCCGCCATCTGGACCGGGACGTCGAAGTCGGCGGCCCGCAGGTCGATGTCCACCGCGCTGGCCTTGGCGACGTGGCCCAGGTCGGCGACCAGCCCGTCACTCACGTCGATCATCGAGGTGGCGCCCAACTCGGAGCCGGCCGGACCGGCGTGGTACGGCGGCTCGGGGCGGCGGTGCGCCTCGACGAAGGCCCTCGGGGAGCGGAAGCCGCGCTGCAGCACGGTCAGTCCGGCCGCCGACCAGCCCAGCCAGCCGGTGACCGCCACCACGTCACCCACCTGAGCACCGGCGCGCGTCACGGGCGCACGCCCCTGCAGATCTCCGAGCGCCGTGATGGCCAGCGTGATGGTGTCCCCGCGCACCACGTCGCCGCCGACCACGGTCGCGCCGGCCACCTGGCACTCGTCGCGCAGGCCGTCCATCAGCTCGGTCGCCCAGGTGGTGGGCAGATCGGCGGGCGCGACCAGACCCAGCAGGATCGCGGTCGGCACCGCGCCCATCGCGGCCACGTCGGCGAGGTTCTGCGCGGCGGCCTTGCGGCCCACGTCGTAGGCGGTGGACCAGTCCCGGCGGAAGTGCCGGTTCTCGATCAGCACGTCCGTGGTGGCCACCACCCGGCCGTCCGGCGCCTTCACCACCGCGGCGTCGTCACCCGGGCCGAGGTCGACCGCGTCGGTGAGCGGTACCCGGGCGGTCAGCTCCCTGATGAGTCCGAACTCGCCCAGCTCGCCCACGGTCCCCTGCATCTGCCGTCCTCTCGGTCTCCATCACGTGCGCACCTGCGTCGTACGTCCAAGTCGCTTCCGCGCGCAGCGTACGCCCTCCGACGGCGCACAGGTCTCCCCTCCCTGCCCCGCTGCGCGGTAGCGTGGTGATCAGACTGCCGGTGAGCCCGTGCCCCACCCCCGACGCCTGACCGGGCGATCACGGCGGCGATCCCCGTACCCAGCCGCCGGGAGGTCCCCGTGGTACAGGCCTACATCCTGATTCAGACCGAGGTCGGCAAGGCCAGCTCCGTGGCCGAGTCGATCTCCAAGATCCCCGGTGTCCTCCAGGCCGAGGACGTGACCGGGCCCTACGACGTGATCGTCCGCGCGGAGGCCGACACGGTCGACGACCTCGGCCGCCTCGTCGTCGCGAAGGTTCAGCAGGTCGAGGGAATCACCCGGACCCTGACCTGTCCGGTGGTTCACCTGTAAGCCGCGCATACCATCGGCGGGTGACCCGAGAATTCCGTGCCCCCCGCCTCCTCGCGGCACTGCCGGCCCCGGTCCGTTGGCTGGCGGTGCCGCTCGCGCTGACCTGCACCATCGTGGTGCTGGTCGGCAACTGGGGCGCGCCCGAGAAGGTCGACGCCCCCACGCCCGCCCCCAGGGCCGCCGCGTACTGCCGGGCCCTGGACGCCGCGCTGCCGCAGGACCTGATCGGGCACCCGCGCAAGGACCCCGGGCCCGCCTCCCCGTACACCGCCGCCTGGGCCTCGTCGCCGCGCGTCGTGCTGCGCTGCGGCGTGCCGCACCCGGAGGGGCTGGTCGACGAGAGGCAGAAGGAGATCTCGCCGACGATCAACGACGTCACCTGGTGGCCGGAGCCGCTGAAGGACGGCGGCTACCGGCTCACCGTCACCCAGCGGGCCGTGTTCGTCGAGGTGACCGTCCCCGGCGGGGCACTCGCCAACCCGCTCGACGCCGCCGCCGCGCTCTCCGACGCGGTGAGGGCCACCATCCCGTAGTGCCGCACGCGCGAGGGCGGGCCCGGGGGAACCCGGGCCCGCCCTCGCGCGTCGTCCGCGGTGCGGTCCGCGCGGCTACCGCAGGCCGGTGGAGCGGCGCAGCGCCGCCTGCAGCAGCCGGTCGATCAGCTCCGGGTAGGACAGCCCGCTGGCCTCCCACATCTTCGGGTAGGCCGAGATCGGGGTGAAGCCGGGCATGGTGTTGATCTCGTTGACCATCCAGCTGCCGTCCTCCAGCAGGAAGAAGTCCACCCGGGCCAGGCCCTCGCAGCCGAGCGCCTCGAACGCGGCCACCGCCTGGCGGCGGATCTCGGCGGTCTCCTCGCCGGACAGCTCGGCCGGGATCCGCACCTCCGAGGAGTCGATGTACTTGGCCTCGAAGTCGTAGAACTCGTAGTCGCCGCCGACCAGCACCTCGGCCGGGACGCTGGCCCGCGGGCCGTCCTCGAACTCCAGCACGGCGCACTCGATCTCGCGGCCGGAGACGCCTGCCTCGATGATCAGCTTGGGGTCGTGCCGGCGGGCCTCGTCGATCGCGCGGTCGAGGTCGGAGAGGTCCTTGACCTTGGTGATGCCCATGCTGGAGCCGGCCCGGCAGGGCTTCACGAACAGCGGCAGACCGAGCTCGGCGGCCCGCTCGCGGACGGCCGCGCGGCCCTCCTCGGTCTCCCACTCG
This sequence comes from Streptomyces sp. BE303, assembly GCF_036290945.1. Lineage (NCBI taxonomy): Bacteria > Bacillati > Actinomycetota > Actinomycetes > Kitasatosporales > Streptomycetaceae > Streptomyces > Streptomyces sp. BE303. Next base: position 16,562 of record NZ_JAQYWZ010000884.1, on the reverse strand, counting down.
CGCGGGCGGACCACGGTGTAGCGGCCGACGCCCAGGCCGTGCGAGGCCAGCAGGCGCTTGGTGAACTCCTTGTCCATGCCGACCGCGCTGGAGAGCACGCCGTTGCCGACGTACGGCACGCCGGAGAGCTCCAGCAGGCCCTGCAGCGTGCCGTCCTCGCCCCAGGGGCCGTGCAGCAGCGGGAAGACCACGTCGACCTCGCCGAGCGCCTTGGGGGCCGCACCGGGCTCGCTCCAGACCACCTCGCGGCTGCCCGGGCCGAGCGGCAGCGCGACCTGGCCCTCGACGGACTCGGCGACCTGGTCGACGTCCGGCAGCCGGCCGTCGGTGATGGTCATCCGGGCCGGTTCGTCGCTGACCAGCGCCCAGCGGCCCTCGTGGGTGATGCCGATCGGCAGCACCTCGTACTTGTCGCGGTCGATCGCCCTCAGCACGCTGCCCGCGGTGGAGACCGAGATGGCGTGCTCGGAGCTGCGGCCGCCGAAGACGATGGCGACACGAGGCTTCACGGACGGGTTCTGGGAGGTCTGTTCGATGCTCATATCGCGACCGAGAGTACCGTGCGGCCTGTTTCGGACAGGTGAGCCACCCTGGGGCGGACGTTCACCGCCGCTCGGGCTTGGCCGAGCGGGACATCAGCGCCTGAAGGACCTCCTGGGTGGGCCGGCCGTTGTGCACCACGTCCACCACGGCCTCGACGATCGGCATGTCGACGCCGCAGCGCCGGGCCAGGTCGAGCACCGACTCGCAGGACTTCACGCCCTCCGCGGTCTGGCGGGTGGCCGCGATGGTCTCCGCCAGCGACATGCCCCGGCCCAGGTTGGTGCCGAAGGTGTTGTTGCGGGAGAGCGGTGAGGAGCAGGTCGCCACCAGGTCGCCCATCCCGGCGAGTCCGGCGAAGGTGTGCGCGTCCGCGCCGAGTGCCAGTCCCAGCCGGGTGGTCTCGGCCAGCCCGCGGGTGATCAGCGTCGCCTTGGTGTTGTCGCCGAGCCCCATGCCGTTGGCCATGCCGACCGCGAGGCCGATCACGTTCTTCACCGCGCCGCCCAGCTCGCAGCCGATCACGTCGGTGTTGGTGTACGGCCGGAAGTACGGCGTGTGGCAGGCCGCCTGGAGCCGCTTGGCGACCGACTCGTCGGTGCACGCGACGACGCTCGCGGCGGGCTGCCGGTTGGCGATCTCGCGGGCCAGGTTGGGGCCGCTGACCACGGCGATCCGCTCCGGACCGACACCGGCGACCTCGCCGATGACCTCGCTCATCCGCTTGGCGGTGCCGAGCTCGATGCCCTTCATCAGGCTGACCAGGACGGTCTGCGGCTCCAGCAGCGGCGCCCAGGCCGCCAGGTTCTCGCGGAGCGTCTGGGAGGGCACCACCAGCACCGCGAAGTCGGCGCCGGCCAGCGCCTCGGCGGGGTCGGTGGTGGCCCGGACCGAGGAGGGCAGCCGGACCCCGGGGAGGTAGTCCGGGTTGACGTGGGTGGCGTTGACGGCGTCCGCCAGCTCCTGCCGGCGGCCCCAGAGGGTCACCTCGCAGCCGGCGTCCGCGAGGATCATCGCGAACGCGGTGCCCCAGGAGCCCGTTCCGAACACGGCACATCGGGTCACTTGCCGGCCTCCTCGTCCTCGTCGGCGGCCCGGCCGGCCGCCTTCTGCCGGCGGGCCGCCGCGGCGGCGCCCCGGTTCCGGGCCGCCTCCCTCATGTCGTACCGCTCGGCGGGCGGCTCGGTCTCGCGGATCTCGGCCAGCACGGCGGTGATCGCCGTCATGATGTCCTCGGTGGCGTCCCTGAGCACCTGGGCGGTCAGCTCCTGGCCGCGGTACTTGCTCAGGTCGACGGCCGGCCCGGCCGCGACCGTCACCCGGTGGCGCGGGAAGAGGTTGAACTTGCTCTTCCCGGCGCCGCCCCTGCCGTACGGCGGGATGATCTCGTGCGCGCCCCAGTGCGCCACGGGGATGACCGGGGCGCCGGTCATCAGCGCGACCCGGGCCACCCCGCTCTTGCCGGTCATCGGCCAGAGGTCCGGGTCCCGGGTGAGGGTGCCCTCCGGGTAGAACTGCACGCACTGGCCGCCGTTGACCGCGTCGATGGCGGCCCGGAACGCCTGCGCCGCGTCGGTCGACTCGCGGAACACCGGGATCTGGCCCGTCTTGCGGAGCATGAAGCCGATGAACGGCACGGAGAACAGCGAGGACTTGCCGAGGATCCGCGGCGGCCGTCCGCTGTTGTACTGCCAGTGCGCGTAGATCACCGGGTCGATGACCGAGTTGTGGTTGACCGCGGTGATGAAGCCGCCCTTCTTCGGAAGGTGCTCCCAGCCCCGCCAGTCGGGCTTGACCAGGGCGGTCGTCACCGGCTTCACCAGCACGGCCGCGAAGCGGTACCAGATGCCGTAGTCGGCGTTGCCGAAGCTGGCGTACGAGCGGCGGGCCACCCCAGATCCTCCTCATCCGTGCGGCACGTCGGGTGCCGCGTCAGTCACGTTGCCGCGACCCCGCTTCGGGGCCCGGGCGCGGAACAGTCTCACCCGACCGCTCATTGGCTGTCGAGCAACCGCGCCAGCACGTCGGGCGGGCGTGATCAAACGCACGTCCGCACAGTTCGGACGGCCTGGCGAGGGTTCCGGGACCGGCGTCACAATGACGCCGATGACCCAGGACACCGTACGCCCCAGCGGGCCCGTCGCGCCCGCCGCACCCACTGCCGGCTGGTCGCTGGTACTGCCGCTCAAGCAGCTCGCCCGGGCCAAGTCACGGCTGGCGCCGTTCGCCGGCCCGCACCGCCCGGACCTGGCGCTCTCCTTCGCCCTGGACACCGTCACCGCCGCGCTGGCCGCCTCCGAGGTCGGTCGCGTCCTGGTGGTGACCCGGGACGCGGAGGCCGGCGAGCTGCTCGCCGCGCTCGGCGCCCTGGTCGTCGACGACGAACCGGGGGGCGGACTCAACGACGCACTGGCGCACGGCGCGGCGGTCGCGCTGGCGCTCGCCCCGCGCGCCCCGTTGGCCGCTCTCTCGGCGGACCTGCCGGCCCTGCGCCCGGCCGAACTGGGCCGGGTGCTGACCGCCGTCCCGGTCACCGGCCGGGCCTTCCTGCCCGACGCACCCGGCCTGGGCACCACCCTGCTCGCCTGCACCCCGGGCAGCCCGCTCTCCCCCGCCTTCGGGGACGGTTCACGGGCCCGGCACGCGGCCGGCGGCGCCCGCGAACTGCGGCTGACCGGCGTGGAGTCGGTCCGCCGGGACGTCGACACCGGCGAGGACCTGGCGGCGGCGCTGGCCCTCGGCGTGGGCCCGCACACCCGGGCCCTGGCGGTCCGGCTCGGGTACCTGCCGGACCGGTCCTCCGGACCGCGCCGGGCCCCGGCCCGCACGTCACCCGGGACTGTCGGTGGTGCTCGCTATGCTGCTGACATGCAGGCCACCGCGTTCACTTTCGACCCCGCCACCCGGGCCGGCTCCGTGCTGCTCGACGACGGGACCCCGGTGCCGTTCGACGCCGCCGCCTTCGACGCCGGCGGCCTGCGGCTGCTCCGTCCCGGCCAGCGGGTCCGGATCCGCACCGAGGGCGCCGCGGAGGCCCGCCGGGTGGTCTTCCTGACGCTGCAGACCTTCCCGGACCCGGCCGCGGACCCGAGCGCGGGCTGACCGCGTCCGTACGGCGCCGGAGGCCCGGAAAACCGGAGAGCCGTGGCGCCGGCCCCGCCCGGAAAACCGGGTGGAGTGCTGCGCCACGGCTCTCGAAGGCCGTCCGTCGACTACTTCGCGGAGGTCTTGCGCGCGGTGGTCTTACGGGTGGCGGTCTTCTTCGCCGGAGCCGTCTTCTTGGCCGTCGCGGTCGCCTTCTTGGCGGCGGTCGCGGTGGTCTTCTTGGCGGCGGCGGTGGTGGCCGTCTTCTTCGCGGCGGCCGCCGTCTTCTTGGTCGCGGTCGCGGTGGTCTTCTTCGCGGCGGCGGTGGTGGTGGCCTTCTTGGCGGCGGGCGCCTTCTTGGCAGCGGTCGCGGTGGTCTTCTTCGCGGCGGCGGCGGTGGTGGTGGCGGTCTTCTTCGCCGCGGCCTTCTTCGCCGGGGCGGCGGCAGCGGCAGCCGTGGCGGCACGCTTGGTGGCGGCGCGCTTGGCGGCCGGAGTCGCGGCGACACCGCTCTTGCCCGGGGTGAGGGAGCCCTTGGGCGCCTTCTTCACCGAGGGGCCTTCCTTCGGCAGCTTCTTGCTGCCGCTGACCAGGTCCTTGAAGCCCTGGCCGGGACGGAAGCGGGGCACCGAGGTCTTCTTGACCTTGACCTTCTCGCCGGTCTGCGGGTTGCGGGCGAAGCGCGCGGAGCGCTCCACCTTCTCAAAGGTGCCAAAACCGGTGACCGACACCCGGTCACCGGCCACAACGGCGCGGACCATGGTGTCGAGCACTGCGTCGACGGCCTCTGCGGCAGCCTTGCGACCGCCCAGCTGCTCGGCCACCGCTTCGACAAGCTGAGCCTTGTTCACGTCTTCCCCTTCGGAAACGGGCGCCGGATGATTCCATCCGTTCATTTCGCACGTTAGGTATGTATCTGCGGACTTTCAATTACCAAACGCGCGAATCACCCTAGTGTCGCAATGGATTTGCGCGTCGGCGACCTCAGTCGACGGGCGGGCGCCCCTCGTCGAGGTCCTGCACAAAGCGACTCAACCGCCGCGCCGCCCCGGGAAGATCGCGCTTGGCGGTCTCCGTGACGATCAGCAGTTGACGGGCGAGAGCGGTCTTTGCATCGGCAGACACGTTCAGCGCATGCACGCGGTCGTGAGCTTGCTTCAACCGCTCGGCCACAAGCGCGAAGAGCGCTGCGACTTCCGGGTCGTCCGGCCCCTCAGCAGGTGAGGTGGCGGCGTCCGGCCGATCGTCAATTCGGCGTTCGGATCCCCGGCCCGTGGACTCCGGTGACGCGGGTTCGCCGCCCGCGTACGGAGGTTCATGGTGCCGGTGCATGCACTGATTGTGCCATCTACCCGGAGTTGTGCATGCGCGGGGCCCTCCGCCGCATTACCGAAAGGGCAATCGGGGGGCGGCCGGGCCGCACAACTCCCGCTCCGGAACGGCGGACGGCCCGCCCCCCCGAGGGGGGAGCGGGCCATCCGGCGGATCGTCAGAATGCTTGTTCAGAACGGGATCTCAGGCGACCGGCAGAGTACGCGGCTTGAACGAGGGACGGGTCTCCTCGAACGCCGAGATGTCGGCCTCGTTCTGCAGGGTGATGCTGATGTCGTCCAGCCCGTTCAGCAGCCGCCACCGAACGTTGTCGTCCAGTTCGAAGGACGCGGTGATGCCCTCGGCGCGCACCTCGCGGGCCTCCAGGTCGACGGTGATCTCCGCGGTCGGGTCGGCCTCGGTGAGCTCCCAGAGCCGCTCCACGGTCTCCTGCGGCAGCACCACGGTGAGCAGGCCGTTCTTCAGCGAGTTGCCGCGGAAGATGTCGGCGAAGCGCGAGGAGACGACCGCGTGGAAACCGTAGTTCTGGAGCGCCCAGACGGCGTGCTCACGGGAGGAGCCGGTGCCGAACTCGGGGCCGGCCACCAGGACGGTGGCCCCTTCCCGCTCGGGCCGGTTGAGGATGAACGACTCGTCCTTGCGCCAGGCCTCGAACAGACCGCCCTCGAAACCGGAACGGGTGACCTTCTTGAGCCAGTGGGCCGGGATGATCTGGTCGGTGTCCACGTTGCTGCGGCGCAGCGGGACGGCCCGGCCGGTGTGGGTGGTGAACTTGTCCATGCTGCTCAGACCTCCACAGCGGCGTTGGGGTCCGCCAGGTCGGCGGCGCTCAGATCGGCGGGGGCCGCCAGCCGGCCCAGGACGGCGGTCGCGGCGGCGACCTGTGGGGAGACCAGGTGGGTGCGTCCGCCCTTGCCCTGGCGGCCCTCGAAGTTGCGGTTCGAGGTCGAGGCGCAGCGCTCGCCGGGGGCCAGCTGGTCGGGGTTCATGCCCAGGCACATCGAGCAGCCGGCGTGGCGCCACTCGGCACCCGCCGCGGTGAACACCTTGTCCAGGCCCTCCTCGACGGCCTGCAGGGCGACCCGGACGGAACCGGGGACGACCAGCATCCGCACGCCGTCGGCGACCCGGCGGCCCTCCAGGATGGCCGCGGCGGCGCGCAGGTCCTCGATCCGGCCGTTGGTGCAGGAGCCGACGAAGACCGCGTCGACCGCGACCTCGCGCAGCGGCGTACCGGCCACCAGGCCCATGTACGCGAGGGCGTTCTCGGCGGCGGTCCGCTCCTGCGGGTCGGCGAACGACTCGGGGTGCGGGACGTTCGCACCGAGCGGGGCGCCCTGACCGGGGTTGGTGCCCCAGGTGACGAAGGGGGTCAGCTCGGCGGCGTCGATGAAGATCTCGTGGTCGAAGACCGCGTCCTCGTCGGTGCCCAGGGTCTTCCAGTAGGCGACGGCGGCGTCCCAGTCCTCGCCCTTCGGGGCGTGCGGGCGGCCTTCGAGGTAGTCGAAGGTGATCTGGTCAGGCGCGATCATGCCGGCCCTGGCGCCCGCCTCGATGGACATGTTGCAGATGGTCATCCGGGCCTCCATGGAGAGGCTGCGGATCGCCGAGCCGCGGTACTCCAGGACGTAGCCCTGACCGCCGCCGGTGCCGATCTTCGTGATGATCGCCAGGATCAGGTCCTTGGCGGTCACTCCGTCGGGGAGTTCGCCCTCCACGGTGATGGCCATGGTCCGGAACGGGGCCAGCGGCAGCGTCTGGGTGGCCAGCACGTGCTCGACCTGGCTGGTGCCGATACCGAACGCCAGTGCGCCGAAGGCGCCGTGGGTGGAGGTGTGGGAATCGCCACAGACCACGGTCGTACCGGGCTGGGTCAGGCCCAGCTGCGGGCCGACGACGTGCACGACGCCCTGCTCGACGTCGCCGAGCGAGTGGATCCGGACGCCGAACTCGGCGGCGTTGCGCCGCAGCGTCTCCAGCTGGATCCGGGAGACCGGGTCGGCGATCGGCTTGTCGATGTCGAGGGTCGGGGTGTTGTGGTCCTCGGTCGCGATCGTGAGGTCGGTGCGGCGGACCGTGCGTCCGGCCAGCCGGAGGCCGTCGAAGGCCTGCGGGCTGGTCACCTCGTGCAGCAGGTGAAGGTCGATGTAGAGCAGGTCGGGTTCGCCCTCCGCGCGCCGCACGACGTGGTCGTCCCAGACCTTCTCTGCGAGTGTCCGTCCCATCGGGTTCCCTCCAGCCGGCCGCGTTGCCGGCCTTCTCGTGTCGTCGAGGTCGAAGCTTTCGCCGCCCTGTGAGGCTCGCGTCGCGCGACCTGCACACCGGATCGTTGTCCACCATGCGGACACCTGGTCGGGGCCGCATCCTGGATGTCTCCCGGGCTGCTGCATCCAGAGTGGCGCTTTTCCCGGAAGATTGAACTTGCGTCTCGCGGACTGAGACTGCAGTCTTAGGGCATGGACAACTCTAGCGGCGTCGGCGTTCTCGACAAGGCCGCTCTGGTGCTGAGCGCACTGGAGTCGGGCCCCGCCACGTTGGCGGGGCTGGTCGCCGCCACCGGTCTGGCGCGCCCCACGGCCCACCGACTCGCCGTCGCACTCGAACACCACCGCCTGGTCACCAGGGACATGCAGGGCCGCTTCATCCTCGGCCCCCGACTCTCCGAACTCTCCGCCGCGGCGGGCGAGGACCGGCTGCTCGCCACCGCGGGCCCGGTCCTGACCCACCTGCGCGACGTCACCGGCGAGAGCGCACAGCTCTACCGCCGGCAGGGCGAGATGCGGATCTGCGTCGCCGCCGCCGAGCGGCTCTCCGGTCTGCGGGACACCGTCCCGGTCGGCAGCACCCTGCCGATGAAGGCCGGCTCGGCCGCCCAGGTCCTGCTCGCCTGGGAGGAGCCCGAGCGGCTCCACCGCGGCCTCCAGGGCGCCCGCTTCACCGCCACCGCGCTCAGCGGCGTGCGGCGGCGCGGCTGGGCCCAGTCGATCGGCGAGCGGGAGCCCGGCGTGGCCTCGGTCTCCGCCCCGGTCCGCGGCCCCTCCAACCGCGTGGTGGCCTCCGTCTCGGTCTCCGGCCCCATCGAGCGCCTGACCCGCCACCCGGGCCGACTGCACGCCCAGGCCATCATCGAAGCCGCCAACCGCCTCACCGAGGCGCTGCGCCGCAGCTGAAACTCCCCCGCAGGCCCTCCCCCACCCCCACGCGCCCGTCCCCGTATCCGCCCCCCGCAGAAAATCCCCCACGAATCCGAAAGGGCCCGCTCACCTGGTGAGCGGGCCCTTCGAAATGGCCGGCGTCGCAATTCCGCACGACCGCCGGAAATGCGAAAAGCCCCGGCGTGAACCGGGGCCGTACTTTCTGGCTGGGGTACCAGGACTCGAACCTAGACTAAATGAACCAGAATCACTCGTGCTGCCAATTACACCATACCCCAACAAAGCAATTCAGCCGATGGGTGAGCCCATCGGCCTTCCTGCTCTGGTACCCCCGACCGGATTCGAACCGGCGCTACTGCCGTGAGAGGGCAGCGTGCTAGGCCGCTACACAACGGGGGCTTCCTGGCGGTCCCTCGCGGAACCAGTACCCCCGACCGGATTCGAACCGGCGCTACTGCCGTGAGAGGGCAGCGTGCTAGGCCGCTACACAACGGGGGCTTTCCAGGTGGTCCCTCGCGGAACCAGTACCCCCGACCGGATTCGAACCGGCGCTACTGCCGTGAGAGGGCAGCGTGCTAGGCCGCTACACAACGGGGGCTTGATCTCTTGTTGTACGGTACTGCGGTGGAGCTGTACTGCGCTGGGGTACCAGGACTCGAACCTAGACTAAATGAACCAGAATCACTCGTGCTGCCAATTACACCATACCCCACCAGAGTTGGACCCTTGCGGGGCCTTCTCGGGCGTTGCGCCCCTCGTTCGGTTCCCGACGGGGTTTCACTCCCCCGTCCGTTCCCTCCCGGGCGGCGCAGAAAGAACATTACCCGACGTCTGGCCTGGCTCCAAAATCGATAACCCCAGGCGGCGGCCGGGAGGCCGCCCGGTGACGCCCGGGGGCGCCGCGGGCCCGGCGCCGGGCCCGGCCTGCGAGCCGAGCAGGACCCGGGCGGGCCCTGCTCGGCGTCCTGGTCGGAGCCCCGGTCAGGCCGCCGGGGCGGCGGCCAGAGCGGCGTTCAGGCGGCGCAGCGTCTCGGGCCGGCCGAGCAGCTCCATCGACTCGAAGAGCGGCGGCGAGACCCGCCGGCCGGTGACCGCGACCCGCAGCGGGGTGAAGGCGAACTTGGGCTTGATGCCCAGGCCCTCCACCAGCGCCTCGCGCAGCGCGGCCTGGATCGGCTCCGGCGTGAAGTCCTCCAGCGCCTCCAGCGCCTTGACGCTGGCCTCCAGCACCGGGCGGGCGTCCGCGGTCAGCACCTTGGCCGCGTCGTCCGGGTCGACCGCGAAGTCGTCCGGGGCGACGAACAGGAAGCCGGCCATCGTGACGATCTCGCCGAGGACGACCATCCGCTCCTGGGTGAGCGGCGCCACCTTGGCCAGCAGCTCCAGCTGCTCGGCGGTCGGCTCGGCCGGCAGCAGGCCCGGGGCCTGCAGGTACGGCACGAGGCGGCGGACGAAGTCCTCCGGCGCGAGCCTGCGCAGGTGCTCGGCGTTGATGTGCTCGCACTTCTTGAGGTCGAAGCGGGCCGGGTTGGCGTTGACGTCGGCGACGTCGAACGCCTCGACCAGCTGCTCGACCGAGAAGATGTCGTCGTCCGCGGAGAGCGACCAGCCCAGCAGCGACAGGTAGTTGAGCAGGCCCTCGGGGATGAAGCCGCGCTCGCGGTAGAGGTTGAGCGAGGCCTGCGGGTCACGCTTGGAGAGCTTCTTGTTGCCCTCGCCCATCACGTACGGCAGGTGGCCGAAGCGCGGGGTGGTGCCGTTGCCGACGCCGATGTCCGCGAGCGCCGCGTAGAGCGCGACCTGGCGCGGGGTGGAGGAGAGCAGGTCCTCGCCGCGGAGCACGTGGGTGATCTCCATCAGCGCGTCGTCCACCGGGTTGACCAGGGTGTAGAGCGGTGCGCCGTTGGCCCGGACGATGCCGTAGTCGGGCACGTTCTCCGGCTCGAAGCTCAGCGTGCCGCGGACCAGGTCGTCGAACACGATGGTGGTGTCCGGCATCCGGAACCGCAGGATCGGCTCGCGCTTCTCCAGCTTGTAGACGGCGACCTGGTCGTCCGTCAGGTCGCGGCAGTGGCCGTCGTAGCCCGACGGCTTGCCGGCCGCGCGGGCGGCCTCGCGGCGGGCGTCCAGCTCCTCGGTCGAGCAGTAGCAGGAGTAGGCGTGACCGGCCTCGTGGAGGCGGCGGGCGACATCGGCGTAGACGTCCATCCGCTGCGACTGGCGGTACGGCGCGTGCGGGCCGCCGATCTCGGGGCCCTCGTCCCAGTCGAAACCGAGCCACTTCATGGCGTCGAGGAGCTGCTCGTACGACTCCTCGGAGTCGCGGGCCGCGTCGGTGTCCTCGATCCGGAAGACCATCGTGCCGCCGTTGTGGCGGGCGAAGGCCCAGTTGAAGAGGGCGGTGCGGACCAGGCCCACGTGGGGGTTGCCGGTCGGGGACGGACAGAAGCGGACCCGGACGGTGGGGTCGGTGTTAGCCACGCTTGATCACCTTGTTGGTGAGAGTGCCGATGCCTTCGATGGAGACGGCGACCTCGTCGCCGACGTTGAGCGGGCCCACCCCAGCGGGTGTGCCGGTGAGGATGACGTCGCCGGGAAGCAGCGTCATGGCCTCGGAGATGTGGACGATCAGCTCGGCGACCGAGCGGACCATCCGGGAGGTGCGGCCGGTCTGCCGCAGCTCGCCGTTGACGGTGCAGGTGACGGCGAGGTCGGCCGGGTCGAGGTCGGTCTCGATCCACGGGCCGAGCGGGCAGGAGGTGTCGAAGCCCTTGGCCCGGGCCCACTGGCCCTCGCGCTGCTGGACGTCGCGCGCGGTGACGTCGTTGGCACAGGTGTAGCCGAGGATCACCTCGGGCACCCGGTCCAGCGGCACCTCACGGCACATCCGGCCGATCACCACGGCGAGTTCGGCCTCGTACTGGACGTCCGAGGAGAACGGCGGGTAGGCGATCGCCTCGGTCGGGCCGATCACCGCGGTCGACGGCTTGAAGAAGGTCAGCGGGACGTCCGGGACGTCGTTGCCCAGTTCGGCGGCGTGCGCGGCGTAGTTGCGGCCGACCGCGACGATCTTGTTGGGCAGCATCGGGCTGAGCAGCCGGACGTCCTGGAAGCGGTAGCTCTCGCCCGTCGGCTGGGGCTGCCCGAACGGGTGGCCGGCCAGGGCGTGGACGACCAGCGACTCGGGCCGGGCCGGGTCCCCCTCGACCACGCCGAAGGAGACGCTGCCGGCGGCAGGGCTCCCTTCCCGGACGGAAAACCTGGCAATGCGCACGGCTGGGCTACCCCTCGCTTCGACGGCCGCCCGGGCGCGCCCGGGCGCTGGTGGGCGCCGAACCCGTCTGGGCCCGGACCCGCTCGATCGCTGCCCAGGCTATCGCGTGGGCCCCCCGCTGCCCGCTTTGCCCCTGTTCGGAGACGTTGCGCCCCGGCACGGCGAAGGGCGCCGCGACCGCCCGGAGGGGTCGGTCGCGGCGCCCTTCGCCACCCGCGGGACAGCACGGTCCCGCGGAACGGCTCAGCTCTGCGGGACGTTCACCAGCGGCGCGACCATCAGCACGGTGCGACGCGGGTTGGCGGTGGAGGACGGCAGCTCGGTGGCGTAGGTCGCGACGTCCTCGGCCCTGCGGGCGCCCGGGACCTTGCCGAAGTCCTCGACCGAGGCCAGCGTCGTCCGGCGCGGGTTCGCCGTGGAACCGCTGGAGAGCGTGGACTGGGTGGCGTTCTTCGCCTGGGACATCGCGTCAGCACCTCAAGGTCGTGGCCGGGCGATCCCCGGGGATCGGCACCGGCCTGAGTGGTTCGGGGAGATTCCGGGCAGGCTGATTCGGGGCCGCGCTCCGGAGACAGCCAGGTTACGGATCTCTTTCCACAGCGACCGTGACCAAAGCTACACATACACCTGTGATTTTGCTCACAAATTGAGAAGCAATTCTCTTATATCCGACATATCGCCGCATCAGCTTTTACCGGCATACCGGATATATCGGGCATATCCGAAGCTCTACGACTCTTGTTGATCTCGGACCCGCTTGGCATGCATCTGACGAGTGTCCGAAAAAGGCGGTATTCCGGTCCGGTTGGCGCACAGTCAGTGAGAACCCGCGCGCAGTGGGTAGCACCGCCCGGTGTGCCCTGGCGGCCCTTGTTGGGATTCCCCGGCTGTGCTGGAATGCCACGGACCGTGGGTAGGGAGTAGTCCACCCCGGTGACCCGCTCTCCCGGACCGGCCGGGGTGCGGATGGAAACTCCACACCGTCCAGGCTGCGGCGACGCGGCGGGACGCCCGGTCCAGAGGTTGCGACGCCAGTGCAGGGACGTTTCAAAAGGGGTAGCGGCGCCGCGGGTGACCCGGAGTCGCGTGAGCCCACGACAGCCCCCCAGCAGGCGGCAACGCCCGGCGGCCCGGCCGAACCGGCGCCCGAGGTGATCGGCCGGCCGGAGGAGGACGGGGCGGACCGGAAGTCGACCCGGGACAAGCTCCGCACCACGCTGACCCGCCGACGGGCCAAGGGCGTGAGCCGGCTCGCCATGCGCAACTGGCGAATCCGGAGCAAGCTGATCGCCCTGCTCGCGCTGCCGGTCATGGTCGCGCTGGTCCTCGGTGGCCTGCGCATCCAGACCTCGCTCGAAACCTCGCAGCAGCTGGCCCAGATGGCCAACCTCTCCGATCTGGCCAAGAAGGCGACCGACCTCGCCAACGCGCTGCAGAACGAGCGGGACATCAGCGCCGGCCCGATCACCGCCAAGCCGAACGCACCGCTGGACGACGACATCGTCGCCGCCCGCAAGGTCACCGACGACCTCAGCCGCACCTTCACCGCGTCCTCGGACAAGTTCGAGAACCTCGAACTCTCCGGCGGGAAGGCCCTGCTCTTCCAGATCCGCAAGGACCTGAACTCGGTCTCCGACGCCCGTGGCACGCCGTACCAGAACAACCAGAACATCCAGGCCACGATCACCGCCTACGACGTGATCATCCGCGACCTGCTGTCGATCACCCAGGACATCGCGCTCGCCTCCAACAACCGCGAGCTGGTCCGCTCGACCCGCGCCCTGCAGCAGTTCTCGCTGGCCAAGAACTCCACGTCGCAGCAGCGTGCGCTGATCAGCGCCGCGCTCGCCAACCCCGACGGCCCCAACCTCAGCCTGAGCGACGAGTCCTTCGGTATCCGGCTGCGCTCGTCCTACGACAACGCGCTCACCGGCTTCAACAACATCTACACCTCGCACGACCTGGACAACCTGCGCGGCCAGCTGAGCTACAACTCGGTGGTCGCCGCGGCCGACCGCTACGCGCGCTCGATCCTCCAGCAGAGCGGTATCCACCAGAGCGAGACCGTCAGCTTCAAGGACTGGTACGAGCAGTCCACCGCCAAGATCTCCGCCGAGCGCCGCATCGAGTCCAAGCTCATCGAGGACCTCGACGGCAAGGCCCAGGAGCTGCAGTCCCAGGCCGACACCGAGGCCCTGATCATCGGTGCCGCCGTCGCGCTCGTGCTGCTCGTCGCCCTCGGTGGCGCCGGTCTGATCGCCCGCTCGATGGTGCGCTCGCTGACCCGTCTGCAGGCCGCGGCCGAGGACGTCGCCGAGCGGCGGCTCCCGGAGCTGGTCAAGACGCTCTCCGAGAGCGACCCGCACGACGTCGACGTCACCGTCGAACCGGTCGCCGTCGACTCCGCGGACGAGATCGGCCACGTGGCCCACGCCTTCGACATGGTGCACAGCGAGGCCGTCCGCCTCGCCGCCGAGCAGGCCCTCCTCCGCGGCAACATCAACGCGATGTTCACCAACCTGTCGCGCCGCAGCCAGGGCCTCATCCAGCGCCAGCTGTCGCTCATCTCCGAGCTGGAGAGCCGCGAGGCCGACCCGGACCAGCTGGCCAACCTCTTCAAGCTGGACCACCTCGCGACCCGTATGCGCCGCAACGGCGAAAACCTCCTCGTCCTCGCCGGTGAGGACCCGGGCCGCCGCTGGACCCGCCCCGTCCCGCTGGTCGACGTGCTCCGCGCCGCCGCCTCCGAGGTGGAGCAGTACGAGCGCATCGAACTGGCCTCCGTGCCGTCCGCCGAGGTCGCCGGCCGCGTCGTCAACGACCTCGTCCACCTGCTCGCCGAGCTGCTGGAGAACGCCACCTCGTTCTCCAGCCCGCAGACCCGCGTCCGGGTCACCGGCCACGCGCTGCCGGACGGCCGGGTGCTGGTCGAGATCCACGACACCGGTATCGGCCTCAGCCCGGACGACCTCGCCGAGATCAACGAGCGCCTCGCCAACCCGCCGACGGTGGACGTCTCCGTCTCCCGCCGCATGGGCCTCTTCGTGGTCGGTCGCCTGTCCCTGCGGCACGGCATCCGGATCCAGCTCCGCCCCAGCGACTCCGGCGGCACCACCGCGCTGGTCATGCTCCCGGTGGACGTCACCAACTCCGCCGACCGCCGCGGCGCCGGCCGGCCCGGCCCGGCGCAGGCCAAGCAGCAGCGCGGGGTCGCCCCGACGCCGCGCCAGCAGCGTCAGATGCCCGGCGGCCCGGGCGGTGCCCCGGCCGCACTCGGCCAGGGCGCGCCGGGCGGCACCCCGCAGAACCGGCCGCAGCTCGGCCAGGGCGGTCCCGGCGGACCGAACACCCCCGCCGGTCAGGGCGGTCCCGGCGGTCAGGGCGGCCTGCCGACCCGGCAGGTCGGCCAGGCACTGCGCGAGACCCCGGCGGCCCCGGCCGGCCGGGCCGGCGCCCAGAGCCAGCAGAACCCGCAGAACCCGCAGGGTGGTCGGCCCGCCGCCGGCCAGCAGGGCGGCCTGCCGCAGCGCACCCCGGGCCGGCAGGGTCCGGCCCAGGGCGGCCCCGGCGGTGCGCCGCAGGGCGGCCCCGGTGGTCTGCCCCGCCGCGGCCAGCAGACCGGTGGTCCGCAGGCCGGCGCTCCGCAGGCCGGTGGTCCGCAGGCCGGCCCCGGTGCCGGTCGGCGCCCCGGTCAGGAGCGGCCGCGGGCCGAGGGCGGCCCGGCCGCCCGGACCGCCGAACAGCCGCAGCACGGCTGGGCCGACCAGCCCGGCCGACCCGGCGGTGCGCCGCAGGGCACCCGCCCGGGCAACCGTCCGCAGGACGGGCTCCCGCAGCGCCAGCGGCCGGGCCAGGGACAGGGACAGGGCCCGCAGGGTCAGGCTCCGCAGGGCCAGAACCAGCCGGGCCAGGGCCGACAGGCCCCCGGCCGGCCGGGTCCGCAGGGTCCCCAGGGGCCGCAGGGTCCCCAGGGGCCGCAGGGCCCGGGTCAGGGTCGTCCGCAGCGCCCCGGAGCGGGTGCGCCGCCGCAGGGCCGCCAGCCGCAGCTCCCGCCGCAGCAGGGCCAGCCCCGCCAGCAGCCGCAGCAGATCCAGCAGCAGCAGGCCGCCCAGCCGCTGCCGTCGGCCGAGTCCGCGTCGCTGGAGAGCACCCAGCAGTTCGCCCGCCCCCGGTTCGAGGCCAGTGACATCGACCCGCGCGACCCGCTGGGCCTCGGCCTGGTCGAGCCGGTCCTTCCGAGCGTGCCCAACCCGGCACTCCCGGAGCCGGTCCGTCCGGAGCAGGCCGCCCAGCAGCAGCCCCAGCAGCCGCCGGCCCGTCCGGAGCCGATGGCCCTGCCCACCGGTCCGTCCGACGGCGGCGCCCCGGCCGAGCAGGCCCGGTACGGCGAGGAGGCCCGCCCGGGCCAGCCGGGGTCCCGGCCGCGGGGGTACCAGCCGCGCCGTCCCGGGACCACCGCGCCGGGCTTCGACGAGGCACCGGGTCGCCCGGCTCCGCAGGCCCGTCGGGCCGCCCAGGCCCAGCAGCAGCAGCCGCAGCCGCGCGCCGAGGCCCCGCAGGCCCAGGCTCCCCAGGGCCCTGCTCCGCAGGCCCAGGCCCAGGGTCCGCAGGGTCCGCAGGACGGTCTCGACGACGCCCCGTGGCGTCCGTCCGCCAACGACGAGCGCTGGCGGCGGGCCGAGCAGGTCCGCGAGCCCTCGACCAGCGGCGTCACCATGTCGGGCCTCCCCCGGCGGACCCCGCAGGCCAACCTGGTCTCCGGGACCGCCGAGTCGTCCCCGCTGACCGGTCCTCAGGTGTCCCGCGCTCCCGAGGAGGTGCGGGGCCGTCTGACCAACCTTCGCCGCGGTATCCAGCAGGGCCGCCGGGTCGGCGCCGAGCAGGCCGCCGGCCAGGGCCCGGGCCAGCCTCAGGGCCAGGCCCAGGGCCAGGGCAATCAGGCCGGATTCCGCCATGGTGCCCAGCAGCCCGGGTTCGATAGTTTCGGGGGCCGGACCGACGGCAACGCCGCAGATCATCAGGAGCGTTGAGTTGAATCAGATGAGCCAGGCCGCACAGAACCTGAACTGGCTGATCACCAATTTCGTGGACAACACCCCCGGGGTGTCGCACACGGTGGTGGTCTCCGCGGACGGCCTCCTGCTGTGCATGTCCGAAGGGTTCCCCCGCGACCGCGC